>JAXEMQ010000078.1:0-5279 GCA_034099845.1 Faecousia sp. | reverse complement strand
TCTTTCAGGTAACGGCAAAGCCATAATTGATGGAGAAGAAATTAGCCTTTCAACTGGAGACTGGCTAAAAATCGCACCTGCTGCAAAGCGTCAGTTTTTTGCATCCGATATTTCTGGAATTACTTATATCTGCATTCAGGTGAAAGAAAATTCTCTGGAACATTTTACAGCAGAGGATGCCGTAATCGGCTAATTAAAAGTATTTATTTACAAAAATGCACAGTTCACGATAAGCTATTATATCATGTTCAAATTGCACATACAATACAAGCATGAACTCCGGGGAGGCTTGCATTGCATGATTGACTATGGTAGCATTGGACAGAAAATTCGCCAGATTCGCCTGAAAAAAGGAATGACCCAGGAGGAACTGGCAGAGGCGGTCGGTGTTGGTGTGACGCATATCAGCCACCTGGAAACCGGGGCAGGAACGGTGTCCTTAAAGGTTTTTCTTGCCATTGTCAATACACTAGACTGCTCTGCCGATGAAATTCTCTGCAAGGAGCTCCGGACGGCCCGGCCCATTGTGAACAGCTGGCTGGTGGATTTGGTCAGCGACTGCGATGCGGCGGAAATCAAGATCCTCTCCGATACCGTAACGGCACTGAAAGCCAGCCTCCGGAAGAACCGGGAAACAGAATAAGAAAGAGGGAATGCCCGGGGCATTCCCTCTCTCATTTTATGTAATTCCGGATGATCTACAAGAAACATCTGTCGACAAGTTTCGACAATGGGAGCTTTTGAAAAGGAAGCCCTCTCCTGAGAGAGGATGTCCCCGAAGGGGGCGGGTGTGGGGAGGAATAACCTACCCATTACCGCCCCACATCCGTCTCGCCCTCTGGGCGAGCCACCTTCTCCCAGGAGAAGGCTTTTCGCTCTCTTAATCAGCGAACGCCCCCTTTCCCCTGTTTTTTATTTCTCCTCCGCAAAGCAAGAAAAGCGCTTCCCGATTTGGGAAGCGCTTTTGCGGCAAAATCTTAGCCAAAGACGCTGAGCAGGAAGCCGGCGGCGATGGCGGAGCCGATGACACCGGCCACGTTGGGGCCCATGGCGTGCATCAGCAGGAAGTTGGAGGGGTTGGCCTTCTGGCCTTCCTTGTTGGACACACGGGCGGCCATGGGAACGGCGGACACACCGGCGGAGCCGATCAGGGGGTTCACCTTACCCTTGGTGGCCAGGCACATGATGTTGCCACCCAGCAGACCGCCGGCGGTGGAGATGCCGAAGGCCACAACACCCAGAACAACGATCTTCAGGGTCTGGGCAGTCAGGAAGGTGGAGCCCACCATGGTGGAACCAACGGCGGTGGACAGCAGGATGGTCACGATGTTCATCAGTGCGTTCTGCACGGTGTCGGAAAGACGATCGGTGCAGCCGGTTTCCTTGAACAGGTTGCCCAGCATCAGGCAGCCGATCAGAGGCGCGGTGTCGGGCAGCAGCAGGGCCACGAACATGGTAACCACGATGGGGAAGATGATCTTCTCGGTCTTGGAAACATTTCTGGTCTGAACCATCTTGATCTTCCGGCTCTCGGGGGTGGTCAGCAGGTTCATAATGGGGGGCTGAATCAGGGGAATCAGGGCCATGTAGGAGTAGGCAGCCACGGCGATGGCGCCCAGCAGATGGGGAGCCAGACGGGTGGTCAGGAAGATGGCGGTGGGGCCGTCCGCGCCGCCGATGATGCCGATGGAGGCGGCTTCCTGGCCGGTAAAGCCCATGCACACGGCGCCGAAGAAGGCCACGAACACGCCCAGCTGAGCGGCAGCGCCCAGCAGCAGGCTCTTGGGATTACTGAGCAGAGGGCCGAAGTCGGTCATGGCGCCCACACCCATGAAGATCAGGCAGGGGTACAGGCTGGTCTTGACACCGATGTAGAAGATGTCCAGCAGGCCGCCCTCCCGCATGATCTGGCCGAAGCTGTGATACATGGGGCTGGAGGGATCCATAAAGGCGGTCCACAGGTCCTGATGATACAGGCCCGCGTTGGGCAGGTTGGTCAGCAGGCAGCCGAAAGCGATGCCCACCAGCAGCAGGGGCTCGAACTTCTTGACGATGGCCAGGTACAGCAGTACGCAGGCGATGGCCAGCATCACCAGGTTCTGCCAGCCGTTACTGGAAAGGAAGCCGGTGATAATCGCGGCAAAGCCGGAATTGGACCACAGCTTCAGAAGGATTGCACCAACATTCATTGGGAGCCCTCCTTAACCGATCACAACCAGAGGCGCCCCGGTGTCAACAGTGGAACCCTTGGAGACCAGAACCTGGGTAACGGTTCCGTCCTTGGGAGCCATAATCTCGTTTTCCATCTTCATCGCCTCCAGGACGCACAGCACGTCGCCGGACTTGACGGCCTGACCCTGAGAGACATTGACCTTCAGGATGTTGCCGGGCATGGGGGCATTGACGGGATCACCGGCGCCGGTAACCGCAGGAGCGGCAGGGGCGGCAGCAGCGGCAGGAGCGGGGGCGGCAGCAGGGGCAGCCGCGGCAGGAGCGGCAGCGGGAGCGGAAGGAGCAATGGCCTCGTACTCATCCAGCAGGATGGCCTCGCCGGCTTCCACCTCGACCTCGTAGGTACGGCCCTTCAGCGTTACTTTATACTTCATAATTATTTGACCTCCTTGATGGATTTGAAGCGCAGCTCGTTCAGGGGCTTGCCCATCTGATTGGCCACGATGGCCATGATCATGGCTGCGGTCTTGGGCTCCACATCGTACAGCTTCAGCTCACCGGCGGAACCGGGGGCAACCTTCTTGGGCGCGGCAGTGGGAGCGGCGGGGGCGGTGGCCTTGGCCGCAGCGGACGCGGCTGCCTTCATTCTGGAATCCTTGGCGCTGAAATACTTGCCAATGGCGGTAACCACGCACATCAGAAGGATCAGGCCGAAGAACACCACGGCGTAGCCCAGCAGGGCGTAAACGCCGGCCTCGCCGATAGAAATATCAGAAGTAAGCATCATAGTAAGGGTTCCTCCTTACGCTTCGGTGATGGTATAGGTAACCTTGTTCTCTTCCTTTGCTCTGCGGCCTTCCAGGAACTTTTCGGCCTGAGCGGGGAAGCAGATGTAGCTCATCACATCCTCTTCGGTTTCGGCCAGATCGCCCAGAGCGGCCTTGGCGTTGGCAAACTCCTCACCGGTACGCTTGCTGTCTTCCACACGGCAGTCCATGGGAGCTTCCATGCCGGCCTCGCTGAGGATCCGCTTTTCCAGGTCGGCGTCCACGGGAGCGGGGGCAATGCCGTACTCGCCCTTGAAGTAAGCCTTTACTTCCTTGGAGATGTTCTTGTAACGCTCGCCTACCAGAACATTGGTAACGGCCTGGTTGCCCACCATCTGGCTCAGGGGGGTCACCAGGGGAGGATAGCCCATATCCTTCCGGACGGAGGGGATCTCCGCCAGAGCGGCATCGAACTTATCCATGGCGTGCATATCGGTCAGGTTGGCGATCATGTTGGAGAGCATGCCGCCGGGAACCTTGTAAACCAGAGCCTGAGCGTCGGTGCCCATGGACTTGGGATTCAGGGTCTTGTTGTCGATATACTTCTGCTTTACAGGCTTGAAGAAGTCGTTGACCTCGTTGATCACCTTCTCGTCCAGGCCGGTCTCAATGCCCATTTCGGAAAGGGCGTAGAAGATGGTCTCGGTGGCGGGCTGAGAGGTGCCGTTGGAGAAGCAGGAGGTGGAGGTGTCGATGATGTCCACACCGGCTTCCACAGCCTTCATCACGGTCATGTAAGCCATGCCGGTGGTGCAGTGGGTGTGCAGGATCAGGGGCAGGGTCACGCCCGCGTCCTTGATGCCCTTGAACAGATCCTCGGCTTCCTTGGGGCTCATGGTGCCTGCCATGTCCTTCAGGCAGATGGTGTCAAAGCCCATACTCTGGAGCTCTTTGCACATCTCGGCGTACTTGGCGGGGGTGTGTACGGGGCTCTGGGTGTAGGAGATGCAGCCGGAAGCCACGGTGTTGGCGGTGGCGTACTTCTTGGTAGCCTCCAGAGCGGTGCGGATGTTGCGGAAATCGTTCAGAGCGTCGAAGATACGCAGCACGTCAATGCCGTTCTTGATGGACAGCTCTACAAACTTTTCCACCACATCGTCGTGGTAGTGCTTGTAGCCCAGCAGGTTCTGGCCACGGAGCAGCATCTGCAGCCGGGTGTTGGGCATGTGCTTGCGGATGTTCCGCAGGCGCTCCCAGGGATCTTCGTTCAGGTAGCGCAGGCAGCTGTCAAAGGTAGCGCCGCCCCAGCACTCTACAGAGTAGTAACCGGCCTTGTCCATGGTGGACAGGATGCCTTCGTAGTCCGCGTAGGGCAGACGGGTGGCCATCAGGGACTGGTTGGCATCACGAAGGACGGTTTCAGTGAATTGGACTTTCTGAGCCATAAGTAAGTAACCTCCGTTTTAAGAATTTTACAATAAGGCGTCAATTGACAATTGACAATGGACAGTTGACAATCGGGAAAGCTCCGGGAAAGAAGGGCTTCACGTTCCCGGGAGGATTCCTTTTTCAATTATCAATTGTCAATTATCAACTGTCAATTTTTCTCAGAGGCCTGCGGAGGGATCCTCCGCAGGCGCTCCGGATATGATGGAAAGAATTACAGCTTGGGACCGGCGGCAACCAGGGCCTTGCCGTGCTCGTTGCCCTCGTACTTGGCGAAGTTCTTGATGAACCGGCCAGCCAGATCGGCAGCCTTGGTTTCCCAGTCGGCAACGTTTGCGTAGGTGTCTCTGGGATCCAGGATCGCGGGATCCACGCCGGGCAGCTCGGTGGGAACCTCGAAGCCGAAGACGGGAATCTGCTTGGTGGGAGCGGTCAGGATGGCGCCGGACAGGATGGCGTCGATGATGCCGCGGGTATCCTTAATGGAGATACGCTTGCCGGTGCCGTTCCAACCGGTGTTTACCAGGTAAGCCTTTGCACCGCTTGCCTCCATCTTCTTCACCAGTTCTTCTGCATACTTGGTCGGATGCAGTTCCAGGAAAGCCTGACCAAAGCAAGCGGAGAAGGTAGGAGTCGGCTCAGTGATGCCGCGCTCGGTACCTGCCAGCTTTGCAGTGAAGCCGGAGAGGAAGTAGTACTGAGTCTGCTCCGGAGTCAGGATGGAAACTGGAGGCAGTACGCCGAAAGCGTCTGCGGACAGGAAGATTACATTCTTGGCAGCCGGTGCGGAGGAACCTGGCTGGATGTTGTTGATGTGCTGGATAGGATAAGATACACGAGTGTTCTCGGTAACGGACTTATCAGCGAAGTCAATCTTACCATCCTCAGCAACAG
>JAXEMQ010000068.1:0-4238 GCA_034099845.1 Faecousia sp. | reverse complement strand
CCGGGAGCCCCCCGGGAAAACCCCACCCGAAAAAGCTATGAACAGTTCCGGCAGGACATTGCCACCCGGGGATACACCCGCTTTCAGGCCAACGGCCCGGTGCTGGAGGTGGATGTGACGGACCTGAGCAGGCTGGATGTTCCGGCGCTGGTGGATGCCCTCCGGAAGCTGCTCAGAGATGCCGAAGATTTTCCGACTGGTGTTCAGCCAAACAGGGTACAGAGCCAGTAGATAAGGCCGTAGACCACGCTGGCGGACAGACCGTATACAATCACCGGGCCGGCGATGGTAAACATTTTTGCCCCTACGCCCAGGATGAACCCCTCGGTTTTGAATTCCACTGCCGGGGCGGAGATGGCGTTGGCAAAGCCGGTGATGGGCACCAGAGTGCCGGCGCCGGCGGCCTTGGCAAGATCGTCATACAGGCTCAGCCCTGTGAGCAGGGCGGAAAGGGCCACAAGGCTCATGGACGCGGCGGTTCCCGCCTCCTCCTTGGGAAGCCCTAGGGAAGTATAGAGTGTGATACAGCACTGGCCCAGCAGGCAGATCTGCCCGCCCACCAGAAATGCCATGAGGCAGTCCTTTCCCACCGGGGAATTGGGGCTGATCTGCTGCACCAGCTTGGCGTACTGTTTCTGGGTCATGGTCATCCCTCCTGAAGGAAGATTGCCCGCTTTACCAGGATTCTATGCAAAAAAAGAGCTGCCGGATGGGCAGCTCAAAGGATTTGTTCTGAAAGGCTCCGTCAGTCCAGCTTCCTCCGCAGCAGGGCGAAGAGCCGGTAGAGGCCGTAGCCCAGGGCCGCGCCGCTGACATTGAGAATCAGGTCGTCGATGTCGCAGGAGCCCACCATCAGGGCCAGCTGGCACAGCTCAATGACGGCAATGATGAAGGTGACGCTGAGCACCGTCCGGAAAAACTTCCGCAGAGGGGGAAACAGCACCGGCAGAAAGATGCCCAGAGGCGTAAACAGAAGAATGTTTCCCAGCAGATTCCGGATGGCAATGCGCACCAGGTATTCCCGCACAGGAGGCACCAGAAGCCGGGAGAACAGATGAATGGTTCGCAAGGGCCGCAGATTCATGTGTGCCCGGAGATACACGGGAAAGGGGACCTCCGCCGGATTGGGCTGGCGGGCGAACAGCAGCCAGAGCATAAAGCCGCAGTAAAGAAGAAAAGCAAGCACGGCGGCTTTTCGGTTGTTTTTCATCATGGCGGTCTCCTTTCCGAAAGAATACCGCGCCATTATACCAGACAGTTTGGAAAAAGGCAAGGCGGAAAAGACCGAAAGCGTTTTCGACAAGCGCAACAGGGCGCTGCCGGATGCTCCGGCAACGCCCTGTGAGCTGCGCCTGTACCGTTTCAGATTCTTGCCACGCCGGTTCTTCTGGCGGCCTCGGCCACGGCCTTGGCCACGGCGGGACCTACCCGCTTGTCAAAGGCGGCGGGGATGATATAGTCGGCGCTGAGCTCCTCCTCGGAGACAAGACCGGCCAGAGCCTGGGCGGCGGCCATCTTCATCTCCTCGTTGATGTCGGAAGCCCGGACATCAAAGGCGCCCCGGAAGATGCCGGGGAAGGCCAGCACGTTGTTGATCTGGTTGGGGTAGTCGCTGCGGCCGGTGGAGACCACCTTGGCCCCGCCTGCCTTGGCATCCTCCGGGAAGATCTCCGGGGTGGGGTTGGCGCAGGCGAAGACGATGGCGTCACGGGCCATGGTTTTGACCATCTCCGTGGTCAGGGTGCCGGGGGCGGACACGCCGATGAATACATCCGCGCCACGGATCACATCACAGAGCTTGCCGGTTTCCTTCTGCGCGTTGGTGACCTCTGCCATTTCCTTTTTGATCCAGTTGAGGCCCTCCCGCCCCGCGTAGATGGCGCCCTGCCGGTCGGTCATAACGATGTTCCGGAAGCCCGCGGCCAGAAGCAGCTTTACAATGGCGATGGCGGCGGCGCCGGCACCGGAGGTGACGATCTTCACGTCTTCCCTGCGCTTGCCCACCACCTTCAGGGCGTTGGTAAGACCTGCCAGAGTGATGACGGCGGTGCCGTGCTGGTCGTCATGGAAGATGGGAATGTCGCACTTTTCCTTCAGCTTGCGCTCAATTTCAAAGCACCGGGGGGCGGAAATGTCCTCCAGATTGATGCCGCCGAAGGAGCCGGACATCAGGTAAACCGCGTTTACGAATTCGTCCACATCCTTGGTTTTGACGCACAGGGGGAAGGCGTCCACATCGCCGAAGGCTTTGAAGAGCACGCACTTGCCCTCCATCACCGGCATTCCGGCCTCGGGGCCGATGTCGCCCAGCCCCAGCACGGCGGTGCCGTCGGTGATGACGGCGCAAAGGTTATGCCGCCGGGTCAGCTCGTAGGACTTGTTCACGTCCTTCTGAATTTCCAGGCAGGGGGCGGCAACACCGGGGGTGTAGGCCAGAGACAGGTCGTCCTTGGTTTCCACCGGGGGCACGGCTTTCACTTCAATTTTTCCTTTCCACTGGGCATGGAGCCGCAGGGATTCTTTCGCGTAATCCATGGTAATCCTCCTAGGTCTTTTCAATATCGAGTGTATTATACAGGCAAGGTAGGCAAAAGTAAATGGGAATTCGCCGCAACCTTGCAATTATTGACAGGCCATGGTATGATGAACACAAAAAGAGCAAAGGAGAAGGATCATGTTTCTGGATCTTGTGAAAAAAGCCCGTTCCGTCCGGGGCTTCCGGGAGGACCGGCCCGTTACCGATGAGGAGCTGCGCTACCTGGTGGAATGCGCCCGTTATACCCCCTCCGCCCGGAATGCCCAGGTGCTCAAATACGCCCTGGTGAACACCCCGGAAATGCTCCAAAAGGTGCAGCCCCTGACCAAGTGGGCCGGTGCCCTGAAGGAGCTGAATCTGCCCTATCCCGGCACCTATCCTCAGGCCTTCATTGTGATCTGCCAGGACTACCGGCTGAACGATTCCCCCACCGCCTTCCAGAAGGATGTGGGCATTGCCGCCCAGACCATGCTGCTGGCGGCCAACGAGCTGGGATTGGGCGGATGCATGATTGCTTCCTTCTCCGCCGGGGAGCTGAAAATGGTTCTGGGGCTGGAAGACTTCCTGAAGCCCCAGCTGGTGCTGGCCCTGGGCGCGCCCATTGAGGACATCCGGGTTACCGATGTGGGCCCCGACGGCATCACCACCTACTACCGGGATGAAAAGGGCACCCACTATGTGCCCAAGCGCACCCTGGAGGAGCTGATTTTGAAGTAAAGCCCTGTGCGTCCCCCAGGGAGCCGTAGGAGAATGGTCAACTGAGGGTGTTCCTTCCCTGGAGAAAGCGCCTGCGAGGACATTTGTCCGCCCCTTGCGTATTTTTCTCTTGACCTGCCGGGGGGAAAGTGCTAAAATGGGGTAATCACAGAGAAAAAGGGAGTTGTTCCGCTATGGAAAAGAAGAACATCGATTGGTCCAATCTTGGCTTCGGCTATGTGCAGACCGATTACCGTTATGTATCCAATTATAAGGACGGCGCCTGGGATGCCGGCACCCTGACCACCGACGCCTCCATCACCATGAGCGAGTGCGCCTGCGTCCTGCAGTATGCCCAGACCGTTTTTGAGGGCATGAAGGCCTACACCACCCAAGATGGGAAGACCGTCTGCTTCCGTCCCGACCTGAACGCGGAGCGAATGATCCAGTCCTGCCAGCGGATGAAGATGCCCGTATTCCCCAAGGAGCGGTTCCTGGATGCCATTTACCAGACCGTCAAGGCCAACGCCGCCTGGGTGCCTCCCTTTGGCTCCGGCGCGAGCCTGTACCTGCGGCCCTATATGTTCGGCTCCGATGCCATCATCGGCGTCAAGCCCGCCCACGAGTTCCAGTTCCGTGTCTTCGGCACCCCCGTGGGCCCCTACTTCAAGGGCGGTGTCCGGCCCCTGACCCTGCGGGTTTCCGATCTGGACCGGGCGGCCCCCAGAGGCACCGGTCACATCAAGGCCGGCCTCAATTACGCCATGAGCCTTTATAACATTGTGGAGGCCCATGAGCAGGGCTACGACGAAAACCTCTACGTGGATTCCGCTACCCGCACCCACATTGAGGAGACCGGCGGCGCCAACATCCTGTTTGTCACCAAGGACGGCAAGCTGGTGGTTCCCAAGTCCGATACCATCCTGCCCTCCATCACCCGCCGTTCTCTGGTCCAGGTGGCCAAGGATTACCTGAACCTGGAGGTGGAAGAGCGTGTGGTGGGTGT
>JAXEMQ010000064.1:0-3479 GCA_034099845.1 Faecousia sp. | reverse complement strand
GGTCAGCCACAGCATCCAGTTTGCCATCCACTATGTATACACCCGATACATTCTGGGAAAAGACCGCTACCCCTTCGGCATTTCCCTGTGGGGGCCCTACTGCGCCTGCTTTGTAGGCGTCATGGTTCTGGTTTACCTGACCCCCAAGGCCTGGCTTGTCCGCTGGGGTCTGGGGGCCTGTATCGGACTCTGGGAGCTTCTGCGCATCCGTAAGCGGAAGGTTCTCATTTAACCCTAAGGAGGCGGTTCCCTTTGGCGAAAAAAATACTCTTTGTGGCAACGGTGGTGAAAACCCACATTCTGGAATTTCATATTCCCTATCTCAAAATGATGCAGGAGCTGGGCTGGGAAACCGCCGTGGCCGGAAAAAATGATTTTGAGCCGGATGAGGAGCCCTTCATTCCCTACTGTGACCACTATTATCCTATGGATTTCGGCCGGACCCCTGTGGCGAAATGCAACCTGGGCGCCTATCGGGCTCTAAAAAAGCAGATTGACGCAGGAAACTATGACATCATCCACTGCCATACCCCCGTGGCCGCCTTCCTCACCCGGTTTGCCGCCCTGGACGCCCGGAAGCGGGGCACCAAGGTCATCTACACCGCCCACGGCTACCACTTTTTCAAGGGCGCTCCCCTGAAAAACTGGCTGCTGTTCTTCCCCGCCGAGTGGATTACCTCTTTCTTTACCGATCTGCTCATCAACATCAACCGGGAGGACTTTGCCTTTTCCCAAAAGCACATGCACCCCAAGCGTCTGGAATACGTCAAAGGCGTAGGGGTTCCTCTGGAGCGGTTCCGGGACTGCACCGGCAGCCGCAGTGCCGTCCGGGCAAGCCTGGGCCTGCGGGAGGATGATTTTGTACTCCTGTCCGTTGCGGAGCTGACCAAAAACAAGAATCACAAAATGATGCTTCAGGCCATGAAGCTGCTGGAGGATCCCCACATCCACCTGGTCTGCGCCGGCCGGGGCACGGAGATGGAGCACTGTCTGGCGCTGCAAAGAGAGCTGGGGCTTACGGACCGGGTCCATTTCCTGGGCTATCGGAGGGATGTGCCCATGCTGTACGGCGCCGCTGACGCCTTCCTCTTTGTCTCCTTCCGGGAGGGCCTTTCCCTTTCCCTGATGGAAGCCATGAGCAGCGGTCTGCCTTCCATCGTCAGCCCCATCCGGGGCAATGTGGACCTGATTACCGACGGGAAAGAGGGCATCTACACCCGGCTGACCCCCCAGGCCATCGCCCAGGCCATCCGCCGGGTATCCGGCGATCCCGCCCTGCGGGAGCAACTGGGCACCGCCGCCAGAGAAAAGGTGCGGCAGTTCAGCCTGGATGCCGTCGCCGCCCGGATGAAGGAGCTGTACCTTTCCCTATAGACTATATCAGAAGCCATGGGTCCCCCACCGGATCCGTGGCTTTTTTCGCGGAAAAGCCACAGGGCCGTGAGAAAAAAACCTCTTGACAAACCCTTTTAAATTGTGTACAATCTAATCGAAGATAATTCAATTGCGCATAAGGAGGGATTCCCATGAACCCAGTGGACATCGCCGTCATCGGCACCGGGCCGGGGGGCGTATCGGCGGCCATCACCGGAAAAATCCGGGGCAAGTCCATTCTGCTCTTCGGCTCCCGCCGCCTCAGCGAAAAAATGCAGAAGGCCCCAAAAATTCTCAACTACCCCGGTCTTCCCGCTGTCAGCGGCAGCGAAATGGCCGATACCATGCTGAACCAGCTGGACAGTTTGGATATTCCCATTCTCGAAAAGCAGGTTTCCGCCGTCTACGCCATGCCCGGCTTCTTTGCCATCCAGACGGCAGAGGAGCTGTTTGAAGCCAAAACCGTCATTCTGGCCGCCGGTGTGGTCACCGGAAAGCCCCTTCCCGGTGAAGACCGTTTCCTGGGCCGGGGTGTCAGCTACTGCGCCACCTGCGACGGTATGTTCTACCGGGGCAAAACCGTGGCCGTGCTGGGCTACTCCCGGCATTCCTGCCAGGAGGCGGACTTTCTTGCCGGCATATGCGGCAAGGTCCTCTACTTCCCCCAGCTGCCCCATGACATAGCCGTGGGCCCGGGTGTTTCCGTCCTGTCCGAAAAGGTCACCGCCATCACGGGAGACGGTACCGCCTCCGGTGTCCGCACCGCCCAGGGCACCCAATACGATGTGGACGGTGTATTCGTCCTGCGGGACGCGGTGGCACCGGACAAACTGGTTCCGGGCATCCGGATGGAGGGGAACCACGTTTCCGTGGACCTTCAGATGCGCACCAACCTGCCGGGGCTTTTCGCCTGCGGCGACATTACCGGAACCCCCTATCAGTATATCAAAGCTGCCGGTCAGGGCAATGTGGCCGCCCTCAGCGCAGTCAGCTTCCTGGCCGCTCAAAAATGAAAGGAGAACAAACCATGATTCAAAAAATTACCAACAACGACCTGTCCGATGCCCTGAAGCAGTCCACCGCCGTGCTGGATTTTTCCGCCAAATGGTGCGGCCCCTGCAAAATGCTGGCTCCCGTCCTGGAAAACGTGGCCGATGCCATGCAGGGCAGCGCTTCCTTCTACAGCATCGATGTGGATGAAAACATGGACCTGGCCATGCAGTACCGTGTTTCCAGCATTCCCTGCATCGTCATCCTGAAAAACGGCAAGGAAGTGGCCCGGGACGTGGGCTTCCAGCCCCAGCCCGGTCTTCAGGCCTTCGTTGAACAGCATCTGTAATGCCCTCAGAATTGCCGAAGCTGGAAAACCAGCTGTGCTTCCCCCTCTATGTCTGCGCCAAAGAGATGGTGCGCAGGTATAAGCCCCTTCTGGATGAGCTGGACCTGACCTACACGCAGTACATCACCATGATGGTGCTGTGGCAGCAGTCTCCCATGGGTGTCAAGGCTCTGGGGGAGCACCTGTATCTCGATTCCGGCACGCTGACCCCGGTGCTGAAAAAGCTGGAGCAGAAAGGGTATCTCACCCGTCACCGCAGTGAGGAGGACGAGCGAAACCTTCTGGTCTGCCTGACTCCGGAGGGGGCAGCCCTGGCGGAGCGGGCAAAGGAAATCCCCCGGCAGATGTGCGCCTGTCTGGCCCTGCCGGAGGAGGACATCCGGCTCCTGAAAACCGCGCTGGATCAGCTGATGGCCGCCTTTTCCCTGCCCCAGGGGGAATAAATATCAGAAAACAGGTATGCAAAGGCGTACCTGTTTTTTGTGTCCGGGGGCACTTGGGTGTATATTTGTCTATTTCTCCACCGGGCGTATATTTTTCTTGATTTTTAGATAAGACTATGCTATAATTTGGACAATTCGTGCGGTGCGTAACGTCTCATTTGGCTGTCACAATGCCGCATATGTATGAGGAGTGACGCACTATGTGTGGAATTGTTGGTTTTACCGGCCATCAGGCGGCTGCCCCCATCCTGCTGGAGGGGCTGTCCCGTTTGGAATATCGGGGCTACGACTCCGCCGGTCTGGCCGTTCGGAACGGAACCAAT
>JAXEMQ010000061.1:0-2749 GCA_034099845.1 Faecousia sp. | reverse complement strand
GCCGTGCCCATTATCATCCAAAACGGCATTACCAACTTTGTGTCCCTGCTTGACAACATCATGGTCGGTCAGGTGGGCACCATCCCCATGAGCGGCGTGTCCATCGTCAACGGCCTGATCTTCGTATTCAACCTGTGCATCTTCGGCGCCAGCTCCGGCGCGGGGATTTTTACGGCCCAGTTCCATGGCTCTGCCGACACCGAGGGCGTGCGCTATACCTTCCGGTTTAAGTTCCTGATCTGCCTGCTGCTGGGGCTGCTGGGCGGAACCATCTTCGCTCTGAAGGGCAGCGCCCTCATCGGGCTGTACCTCACCGGCGAGGGCGAGGCCGCCACCGCTGCCGGGGCGCTGGAGTACGGCATGAAATACCTTGCCATCATGCTCTGGGGCTTCCTGCCCTTTGCCATCGCCAACGCCTATGCCAGCACCCTGAAGGAATGCGGCAACACGTTCCTTCCCATGCTGGCAGGCATTGCCGCTGTGCTGGTGAACCTGTGCCTCAACTATGTGCTGATTTTCGGCCACTTCGGCGCACCGAAAATGGGCGTGGAGGGCGCGGCGCTGGCAACGGTCATTTCCCGCTATGTGGAGCTGGCGATTCTCGCCGGGTGGGTGCACTGCAACCATCAGAAAAATCCCTTTATTGTGGGCGCCTACCGCTCCCTGTACCTGCCGGGACAGCTTCTGAAAACCATCATCATCAAGGGAATGCCGCTGCTGGTCAACGAAGCCCTGTGGTCCAGCGGCATGGCCTTCATGAATCAGTGCTACTCCACCTGCGGGCTGGATGTGGTGCCTGCCATGAATATTTCCAGTACCCTGTTCAATCTGGCGAGCGTGGTGTTCCTGTCTCTTGGAAACGCCGTGGGCATTATCATGGGCCAGATGCTGGGGGCGGGCAGGACGGAAGCCCAGGTACGGGATTCCAACCGGAAGCTGCTGACCCTGTCCGTCAGCTCCGGGGCGTTCTTCGGTATGCTCATGGCCTGCATTTCCGGGCTGTTTCCCCGTATCTACAACACCACCGACGCCGTGCGGCATCTGGCTACCTGCCTGATCTGCGTCAACGCTGTCTTTATGCCCTTTGACGCCTACGTCAACGCCACCTACTTCACCCTGCGTTCCGGCGGTCAGACCTTTGTCACCTTCCTGTTCGACAGCTGCTTTACCTGGGTAGTCTGTGTGCCGGTGGCCTACTGCCTGAGCCGGTTCACGAATCTGACCATCGTCCCTCTGTTCTCCATCTGCCTGTCTACCTACCTCATCAAATGTGCTGTGGGTGCGTTCATGCTGAAGCAGGGCAAGTGGATTCAAAATCTCACCGTATAACGAAACTGGGCTGTCCCGCGGGACAGCCCAGTTCTTATGCCAGCGTAGCCGCCATGACGGCTTTGATGGTGTGCATCCGGTTCTCCGCCTCGTCAAAGACGATGGAGCGGTCGGACTCGAGGACCTCGTCGGTGACCTCCATGCAGCTGATACCGAATTTGTCGTAAATCTCCCTGCCAATGGTGGTGTTCAGGTCGTGGAAGGCCGGCAGGCAGTGCATGAAGCGGCACTGGGCACCTGCCGCGTCCATCAGCCCCATGGTCACCCGGTAGGGCGACAGCGCGTCAATGCGCTCCTGCCAGACGCTGTCCGGCTCGCCCATGGACACCCACACGTCGGTGTAAATCACATCCGCGCCCTTCACGGCGGTCATGGGATCGGTAATCAGTTCGATGGTCGCGCCGGTCTGGGCAGCGATTTCCTTGCAGGTGTGTACCAGCTCGGCATTGGGAAAGTAGCTTTCCGGGGCACAGGCCACGAAGTGCATCCCCATCTTGGCGCAGCCCACCATGAGAGAATTGCCCATATTGTACCGGACATCGCCCATATAGACCAGCTTTTTCCCCTTCAGGCCGCCGAAATGTTCCTGAATGGTCAGAAAATCCGCCAGAATCTGAGTGGGGTGGAATTCATTGGTCAGACCGTTCCACACGGGAACGCCGGAGTATTTCGCCAGATCCTCCACAATGGTCTGCTCGAAGCCCCGGTACTCAATGCCGTCGAACATCCTGCCCAGCACCCGGGCGGTGTCGGCAATGGACTCCTTCTTGCCCATCTGGGAGCCGGAGGAACCGATGTAGGTGACCCCCATGCCCAGGTCGTGGCCCGCCACCTCAAAGGAGCAGCGGGTGCGGGTGGAGTCCTTGGCAAACAGCAGGACGATGTTCTTGCCTTCACACAGCCGGTGGGACACACCGGCCTTTTTTTCTGCCTTGAATTTCGCCGCCAGCTCCAGCAGACCGGAGATTTCCTCCGGAGTCAGGTCCAGCAGCTTCAGAAAGCTCTTGCCTTTCAGATTCATATTGTACCTCCAAAACCGGAATCGGCGTCAGGCCGCGCTAATCTATGGCCTGGTAACGCCACGCATAGTAATAATACCAGCCCGTAAACAGGCCCTCTGTCACCATTTCCTTGCTGTACCCCGGAATATCGTCAGGCTCACCTTCCTCCTCCCGGAAAAACCATATCTCATCGTAGGAGGGATCCCGCCATTCAGGCTTCCAATTGGTTCGCTCCGGGATATCCGGGTAATAATAGTAAAAATCCGCAAAACCCTCCATGTAGATCACGGCGTTTTCACCTGGCTGAAACTTTTCCAGAAATTCCGCCGTGCACATATCCTGATACTTATAGTCATCCCGGATATGCAGGTAGGCAGGCCAAATGCACACAACAATGACTATCGTCAGGACAAAGCACA
>JAXEMQ010000038.1:0-2423 GCA_034099845.1 Faecousia sp. | reverse complement strand
CCCCACGATGTGATCGGCATCTTCGGTGCCGGCACCGTTCTGCTGAAGCCCGCCCCCGAGGGCACCGGCGTGATCGCCGGCGGCGCTGTCCGTGCCGTTATGGAGGCTGTCGGCATTAGGAATATCTGCGCGAAGTGCCTGCGCTCCAACAACCCTCAGAACGTGGTCAAGGCCACCATGGCTGGTCTGACTTCCCTGCGTTCCCCTGAGCAGGTTGCTGCGATCCGCGGCAAGAGCGTTGAAGAAATCGTTGGTTAAGGAGGGCAATTAACATGGCAAACCTGAAGATTACGCTTGTTAAGAGCCTGAACGGCCGTCTGGAAAAGCACATCGCTACCGCTGAGAGTCTGGGCCTGCGCAAGATCGGCCAGACCACCATCCAGCCGGACAACACCCAGACCCGCGGCAAGATCGCCAAGATCGGCTACCTGCTGCAGGTTACCGAAGTTGAATAAGGAGGAGAACAGAAATGAAGCTCCATGAACTCTCTCCTGTCGCAGGTTCCACCTTTGTGGGCAAGCGCAAGGGTCGCGGCATCGCTTCCGGCAACGGTAAGACCGGTGGTCGCGGCCACAAGGGCCAGAAGGCCCGTTCCGGCGGCAAGGTCCGTGCCGGTTTTGAAGGCGGCCAGATGCCTCTGGCCCGTCGTATCCCCAAGCGCGGCTTCAATAACATTTTCGCTCAGCCCCTGACTTCCGTGAATGTCTGCCTGCTGAACGGTTTTGAAGACGGCGCTGTGGTTGATGCCGCTGCTCTGATTGAGGCCGGTATCATCGCGAAGTGCCCCTACGGCCTGAAGGTTCTGGCCGGCGGTGAACTGACCAAGAAGATCACTGTTAAGGCCGCGGCTTTTTCTGAGTCTGCCAAGGAAAAGATTGAGCAGGCGGGCGGAAAGGCCGAGGTGGTGTAAGTGTTAGATACACTTAAGAATGCATGGAAGATTCCTGAGCTTCGCAAGAAGCTGATCTTCACCCTGTTCATTCTCCTGATCTATCGGGCAGGCAATGTGATTCCTGTTCCATATATCGACACCGTTACCCTGAGCAACTACTTTGACAGTGTTCTGTCTAGCACCATTCTGGGCCTGTACAACGCAATGTCCGGCTCCGCTTTCTCCAGAGCCACGATCTTTGCGCTGAGCATTCAGCCCTACATCAACGCCTCCATCATTATCCAGCTGCTGACCATTGCGATTCCCGCTCTGGAGCGGATGGCTAAGGAAGAGGGCGAGGAAGGCCAGAAGAAGATTGCCAAGATCACCCGGTACACCACCGTGGGTCTGGGCCTGCTGATGGGCTGGGCTTACTACCAGATGCTCGTCAACTACTCTGCTTCCGGCTTCTCCATCATCACCAAGCAGGGCTTCCTGCCCGCTATGGTCATCATCCTGTCCTTCACCGCAGGCTCTGCCTTCGTGATGTGGCTGGGTGAGCAGATTACCGAGTATGGTATCGGCAACGGCATCTCCATGATTCTGTTTGCCAACATCATCTCCGGTATCCCCGGTATGATCGGTACCCTGACCACCATGGTCTGGTGGCAGATCCTGATCGTTCTGGTGGGCATGGTCGCTCTGGTTCTGTTCATTATCTTTATGGACAATGCCGAGCGCCGGATCCCCATCCAGTACGCAAAGCGTGTTGTGGGCCGTAAGGTTTACGGCGGCCAGAACACCAACCTGCCCATCAAGGTCAGCATGTCCGGCGTTATGCCCATCATCTTCGCACAGTCCATCTGCTCCCTGCCCGCTACCATCTGCGCCTTCACCGGCAAGACCAGCGGCTGGTGGTACGAGAATGTGTGGAGCTCTACCTGCTGGTTCTACGCCGTCATGTACTTCCTGATGATCTTCTTCTTCAGCTGGTTCTACTCCACCATCCAGTACGATCCCGTGGAGATTTCCAACAACCTGAAGAAGAACGGTGGTTTCATCCCCGGCTTCCGGCCTGGCAGACCCACCGCTGACTTCATCCAGAAGGTGATCAACAAGATTGTTGTCTTTGGCGCTGTTTACCTGGGTGTTGTGGCACTGCTGCCCATCATCGCCGGCGACCTGATGGTCGGCGTGCGGAACCTGGCAATCGGCGGTACCTCTGTCATCATCGTTGTGGGCGTTGCCCTGGAGACGGTGAAGGCTCTGGAGGCACAGCTGCTGATGCGGCACTACAAGGGCTTCCTGGACTAAGTCAAGGAGGTATGGCAGGATGAATCTCATTCTACTGGGCGCTCCCGGCGCCGGAAAGGGGACACAAGCGGAAAAGCTTGTAAACAAGCTCTCCATCCCCGCCATCTCTACCGGGAATATGCTTCGTGAGGCCATTGCCAACGGCACGGACCTCGGAAAAGAAGCGAAGAAATACATGGACGAGGGCAACCTGGTTCCCGACGAGCTGATTCTCGGCATTGTCGCGGAGCGGGTGGCC
>JAXEMQ010000058.1:0-2908 GCA_034099845.1 Faecousia sp. | reverse complement strand
AATCAGCAAGACCCGGTTTTGCCGCCGCTGATCCCGAAAGAGGACGCAGGCCAGCAGACATAGGGGGAAAAAGGCATATAAAAACAGCAGACTGGAAAAAACCATCCCTGTTGCTCCTTTCAAACGGCGTTAAGCACTATTATACAAAAATACCGTTTTTCTGTCAATATTCGCCGGTTCTCCTTGAAGAATACACCGGACTGTGCTATGATTTTTCATGATAAAAGCAGCCGGGAAAGCGATTTCTCGTTTTCACCGGCTGCGATGCTTCACCCTGCCGCGCCAGGCAATACCCCATGGTGGGGTCGTTGACGTAAGTGATGATACCTACAGAATTTCCTATTTCAGTAGCCACGAATAGTCCTGCCTGCAATCCACGATCCAGTCCACATATACCGTGTCATCACGGATTTGGTACAGTACGAGATACCAGTTTTCTACATACAGCTTGTGATATTTGTTTACCGGAAGATAATCCTCATTGAAGAAGGGATAACGCTGGGGCATTTCCTGCAGGGAGCGGATTTCCTCCAGAAACCGATGTTTCAGTTTGACTGCCGCCGGTCTGCTGACTTGGGCCAGAAAGCGCAGGTGCAGCCCAAAGCTCTCTCTGGCTCTGTCAGAGATGATCACTTTGTATTTCATCCGTTATCCCTCGTCCAGAACGCCATCCAAAAAACGATCCAGCTCGTCGATGGTGCAGCCCCGGCGGCCCATGGCCCGATCCTCTTCTACAGCAAGAAGGTTCTCCCGGAGCTTCAGCATCTTCTCCCGGCGGGTAAAGCTCTCGATGTCCATAATAACCAGGTCGCCTTCTCCGTTTTTGGTGAGATATACAGGCTCCTTAGATTTGCGGCACAGATCGGCAATTTCATTGTAATTCTGACGAATGGCGGCGGAAGGTCGAATATTCATAATCATTCCTCCTGATAGTCAAATTCTAATCTTATTATATCAGAATTCAGCTACTTCGTCAACGAGAATCCTTCGGATGAACGGGCTGCAGCTCACGAGGGATTGCAATCAGGGAGAAACGTTATGGTTGCGCCCAAGGATGTGCTGTGCGATCATGGCGATAAACACCAAAAGAAGGCGTGCTGCATGTATGCGAAATCAGAGTAGGAAGCATAATCGATTGGAAAACAACGACTATAGCCAAAACGGCGCATATTTTGTTACAATTTGCACCCAAGACCGTAAACCGGTTTTATCCGCAATCGTAGGGGACGGGTTACCCGTCCCCTATGGGGGTTATGCCGCTGCGTTCAGCATGCTTTCGATAAAGATCCCGTAGCCCATGGTGGGGTCATTGACGAGCACATGGGTCACGGCGCCGATGAGCCGCCCGTCCTGGATGATGGGGCTGCCGGACATGCCCTGGACAATACCGCCGGTGCGGGCGATCAGCTCCGGATCGGTAACCTTCAGCAGAAAGTTCCGGCCGGTTGTACGGTCTTTTGGATATATTTTCAGAATTTCCACAGAATACTCCCGTGGCTCCCCGCCGGAGACGGTGGAGCGGATGCAGGCTTTGCCGGTATGAAGCCCCTCCCAGGTGCCTACCGGCAGCGCCATACCCTCCCAGCGATGGGTGCTGGTGCCGAAAAGCCCCTGGGGTGTATTCTGTTCCACGGTTCCCAGGGGCGTGGCGGAAAGGGCTTTGCCCTTCAGAAGTCCCGGCCCGCCCACACGGCCCCGTTGGGCGCACAGTACCTCCGCGGGGTAGATATTGCCGGACGTCATTTTCATCAGGCAGTCCTTTGATGTGCTGACCCCGTGCCCCAATGCGCCGAACCGCCCGGTGTCCGGATCGTACCAGGTGACGGTGCCTATGCCGGAAATGCCCTGCCGGAGATAAACGCCCAGAACCCTGGAGCCGTCCCGGTCTTCCGGCTCCAGGCAGATGGTGGCGCGCTTGCTGCCCCGCAGGATCTGAAGCTCCACATTCCCGGTGCTCTTTTCCAGGATTTCGCGAACCTGCCCGGCATCCGCAACGGGACTGCCGTTGACGGCTTCAATTTTATCGCCGATCCGGAGTCCTCCGTCCCGGGCGTTTTTCCCCCGGAGGTCATCAAAGGCAGCTACGGTTACCGTATTGTCCCGGAGATTCAGTCCCACCAGCTCACCGACGGGTACCAGATAGCTTTCCGCCCCAACGCTCAGGGGCAGCATCAAAATCAAAACAAACAACAAACCAGCAACACGTTTCATATTGTCCCTCCTTTCTGTCTGCCCTCTTAATATTCCAAGCTCACGGCAATGTAACCGCTGAAAAAGTCGAAAAATCTGGGGTTGGCTGGGAAGAATGTCAGAAAAAGAAAAACAGAAAAAGAAGGTTTTTGCAATGAAAAATGTGAATTACCAGGAGTTATCCCGGCGGATCCGGGCATTGACGGAGGATGTGCCCTATCTGACCGCCAATCTTGCCAATACATCTGCTCTGCTGTGGGAAATTCTGCCGGATCTCAATTGGGCGGGGTTCTATCAGATGACAGATGGGGCGCTGGTGTTGGGCCCCTTTCAGGGAAAATCCGCCTGCATCCGTATTCCCGTGGGCAAAGGCGTCTGCGGCGGGGCGGTAAAGGAAGGCAAAACGATACGGGTGGAAAACGTTCACGCCTTTCCGGGGCACATTGCCTGTGACAGTGCGTCCAACTCGGAAATCGTGATTCCGCTGTGGAAAAAGGGAGAAATCTGGGGCGTGCTGGATCTGGACAGCCCCCTTTTCGACCGGTTTACGGAGGAGGACCAGCGGGGACTGGAACAGGCGGCCAGGGCAATTGAGGCCTTTCTTTGATCTGCCTATTGACAAGGTAGGTAAGATGTGGTATGCTCCCTACAGAGTTACTAGGGAATGCAATTCCCCTAAAACCACAGGAGGTTTTCATTTATGACTGTTTATGTTGAC
>JAXEMQ010000042.1:0-7691 GCA_034099845.1 Faecousia sp. | reverse complement strand
AGGAATTTCTGGAAATCATGGACGAGATCATTCCCTGGGATGAGTGGGTTGGCGTTATCGAACCCTACTACCCTAAGGGAAAACGTGGCCGTCCTCCCATGGGCATTGAAAAAATGCTGCGGATGTATCTGCTTCAGATCTGGTTCAACCTGTCCGATCCGGCAACAGAGGACGCCATCTACGACAGCTATGCCATGCGAAAATTCACAGGCATTAACTTCATGACGGAAGCGGTTCCGGATGAAACAACGCTGTGCAAATTCCGTCATCTTTTGGAGGCAAACGGCCTGAACAAACTGTTTTTCGATGCAATCAACCGCGTCATGGTACAAACCGGACACATGATGAAGGGCGGCACCATTGTAGACGCCACCATCATCAATGCTCCCAGCTCTACCAAGAATGCGGAGAAAGCCCGAGATCCGGAAATGCACCAGACAAAAAAGGGCAATGAATGGAAATTCGGAATGAAATGCCACATCGGCGTAGACGCAGGCAGCGGTCTGGTTCACACGATGACCGTCACAGCGGCAAACGAGCATGACATTGCCCAGACAGCGAACTTACTCCGGGAAGATGACGGGGTAGTCTATGGGGATTCTGGATATCTTGGGGTGCAGAAGCGCCCCGAAATCGCAAGCAACGAGCATTTTTCAAAAATTGATTTCCGTATTAACCGCCGCCCCAGCAGTCTTCCCAGGGTCAGTGACAACGCGATTGACTGGGAGCGTTATATTGAAAACCGCAAATCCGCGGTGCGCTGCAAAGTAGAGCACGCGTTCCGGATCATCAAGTGTCAGTTCGGCTACAGGAAAACCGTGTATCGTGGTCTGAAGAAAAACGAGAACCGACTGTACGCCATGTTCGCTTGCGCGAATCTGTATGCGCTTGCCATCGCCGGACGAAAACTTTCCAGAACCTGACATAGGGGCAGTCTGCCCTTTTTTAGAAAAAGGAGCAGAAAAGCAGTGGACTAGCGGCTATATGATGTCGTATCTGCCCTAATTTGGCGCAAAAATGGCCGAAATATTAACCAGAGGCAGAATGGAGGCTTTTATTCAGAGCTTCCTTAGAATAAGAAAAATGGGGCTGTTGCAAAATGCAGTTTTCAGACTTGGGAATAAAATTTGTGCATTAAAAATTGGCAATAACCGTCAAAGCGTCAGTTCTTGCTAACTTTTTCTTTTGGTTGATTTTTCAGGACTCTATTTTGCAACAGATCCATTTTATAGCAATATAATATCCAGTCAAGTTCGTACCAACATAATTTTTCAGTAGAAATTTGGTGACAGACCAGGAAAGGCAATTGGTCCGATGTTTCCAACGTAATTGTCCCAATCAGCCAGAGGCACGGCGTTACAACAGTAAGTAAAATGGAGACTGCCCCAATCTGTACCAACTGAATTATTAAGCGCATTTCAGAATTGGCGGCGATGCGAGATTGTGCTGGATAGCCTAAGGTTCTTGACATGGAAGATTATTTCTGCTATAGTCACATCATAAATAAATTGTCTGGGTCCATACCATATGGACAGCCGCGGAATTGGGTGCAAGTCCCAGCGAGTCGGTCACTGTGAAACCCGCTATGTCGGGGTAAGTCAGATACGCGCCAGGCAAATAAATGCTCCTGCCGAAACCGGGAAGTATTCTTGTTTTGTTGCCTGTCACAGACAGCGAATGAGATATACAGCCTGCCGTTCCTTCGGGAGCGGCAGTTTTTTTGCGCTTTGGGGGATTGAAACATGCGCCGCAGCCGCTATCTGTTAAAGCGATCCATTGGCTATCTGGCCACAATTTTCCTGATCCTGCTGTTTAACTTTGTCCTGATCCGGGTCATGCCGGGAGACCCGATGCTCTATATCCTGGGGGAAGAGGACTACTATGATTTCTACTACAACAATCCGGAGTACCTGGAGCAACTGTGCCAGGAATATGACCTGGACGGATCCATCCTCCACCAGTTCGGGCTTTACTGGCGGAATATTTTGCATCTCGACTTTGGCACCAGTTACCACTACGGGCGGCCAGTCCTGGATCTGATTTTGTTCCGGGCTTCCTGGACGTTGCGCCTTGTCCTTCCGGCGGTCCTCCTGGCCGCACTGCTGGGGGTCCTGCTGGGACTTCCGGCAGGGTGGTTCTCCGGGCGGTGGGGGGAACGGCTGGGCACGCCTGTCCTTACCATTCTCCACACTATGCCGACCTATTGCTTATCGATTATTCTGCTGTCTATTTTTGCTTACCGCCTGGGATGGCTCCCACTGGGAGGAATGGTATCCGGCGGAAAGAGCGGGGCGGCCTATGTATGGGATATGCTCTGGCACATGACGCTGCCCTTAATCGTCCTGATCCTCTACAGGGTCTCCTACGACTATTTGATCCTGCGCTCCAGCGTTCGGGAAATCCGGGAAGAACCCTACATCACGACGGCATTTTCCAAGGGCCTCTCCCAGAGGGTCGTTCTCTTCCGCCACGTCCTGCCCAACGCGCTTCTGCCGTATGTCACAGCAGTCTGCCTCCAATTTGGGGCGGCGGTAGCCGGGACAATGACCATGGAGGTCATTTACAACTGGAGCGGGATGGGCAGCCTGATTTATGACGCGGTCAACAACCGGGATTTTCCTGTTTTGCAGACCGCCTTCTTGGTGATTGCGGTCTGCACGATCCTGGCGAATCTTTTGGCGGACGTCCTCTATGCCGCAATTGACCCACGTCTGAGAAGGGAGGTGCCGTCTCGGTGAAACAACGTAATCTGTTGCAGGGCCGCGCCGCCGCTGTTACCGGAATGGTCCTGTTGCTGCTGATTCTCCTGGTGGCGGTCTTTGCCCCGGCTTTGGCACCCTATGACCCTTGGGCTATGGGTACCCCGTATTTGCCGCCGAGTTCGGAACACCTGCTGGGGACGAACGATATTGGACAGGACATCCTCAGCGAATTGATCTATGGCACCAGGGTATCCATGTTTATCGGCGTCTGCGCCGCCCTCATCACGACTATCATAGGGACGGCGGTCGGTGTATTGGCCGGCTATTTTGGCGGCATTGTGGACCACATCCTCATGGCTGTGACCAATGTCGTCATCGTGGTCCCAAGCCTCCCGCTGACCGTCGTATTGGTCGCTTATCTCCAGGCCGGGCTGTGGAATATCATCATTGCCCTGTGCGTCACCGCATGGGCCGGAACAGCCCGCTTGATCCGTGCCCAAGTGATGCAACTGCGTCAGCAGCCTTTTGTTCAGTTGGAGCGGACACTGGGCATGGGGAATGGGTATATTATGTTAGTACACATTCTGCCAAACGTCTCCGGCATCATCCTGACCCGCGGGGCGTTGTCCGTAGCCTCTGCCATGCTCAGCGAGGCCAGCCTCAGTTTCCTGGGTCTGGGTGCGCTGGGGCAGAAGAGTTGGGGCGCCATTCTCAACAATGCCTTTTTCCGAAACGGCGTGGTCAACAACTGCTGGTGGTGGTACTACCCCCCTATTTTGTGCATTTGTGTATGCGTGGTGGCGTTTATGCTGATCGGCTCCTGGGATGACCGCCGGAGCCGTGGGCAAAACTTGCTGGCCATGTGAAGGCGTAAAGGGTGGTCATATGCTGGAAATTCAAAATCTGACTGTCCGATTCCAACTGCCGCAGGGCACCATCACAGCGCTGGAAGGAGTCAACCTCACATTGCGCAATGGCGAAAAACTCTGTGTGGTAGGGGAGAGCGGTAGTGGAAAAAGCGTTCTGATGCTGGCGGTTTTATGCCTTCTGCCAGAAAATGCCTGCGTGTCCGGGAGTATCCTGCTGGATGGGGAGGACTTGCTGCAAAAAAGCCAGAAAGACCTGACTGAAATTCGGGGGATGAAACTCTCTTATGTCCCCCAGGGGAGCGGCAACAGCCTGAATCCCCTTTTGAGGCTTGGGTTTCAGGTCAGCGAAAGTTTGGTGGCACACCGCCGCCTCCCCCGCCGCGGGGCCGACCAGCGGAGTATCCAACTCCTGCAGCAGTTCCATCTGGGGGACGAAGAGCAGTTGGTGCGTTCCTATCCGCACACACTCTCCGGCGGCATGCGGCAGAGGGCCCTGCTGGCACTGGGGATTGCGCCGGAGGCTCCTTATCTGGTGGCCGACGAGCCCACCAAAGGCCTGGACAGCGACCGGGTTGGTCTGGTGGTTGACTGCTTCAACAGCCTGGAGGGATGCTCTCTCCTCTGCGTTACGCATGATCTTACCTTTGCTCAGCAGGTAGCGGACCGGGTTGCCATCATTTATGCCGGGCAGATGATTGAATACGAGACGGCGGAGCGGTTCTTCAGTTCTCCACGCCACCCCTATTCCAAGGCGTTGCTGGATGCCGTCCCTGAGCGGGGGCTCAACGCCATACCCGGTTTCAGCCCCGGTCATGAGGATTACACCGATGCTTGCCGTTTTTATAACCGCTGCCCCTGCCGGACCGCGCAGTGTCAGACGCAGCCCAAAGACCGCTGGGACGGTGAGAGGATGGTGAAATGCATTTATGGCGCTCCTTGAAGTTGTATCGCTTAGAAAGACTTACCGCACAAGTATGCGCCGGGTAGAGGTCCTTACAGACGCCTCCTTCACAGTCGAGGCCGGGGAGACCATTGGGATTTTAGGTCCCAGCGGCAGCGGCAAGAGCACCATCGGGCAGATCGTTACCGGTTTGATCCGTGCCGACAGTGGAACGATCCGGTATCGGAATGAAGAACTCCACTACCCCCTGCGCAGCTATCAACGGAAGGAGATCCAGATCCTTTTTCAGCACCCCGAGGTCTCCTTCAACCCGAAATACCGGTTGGAGCAGGGCTTTCAGGAGATCTGCCGGCATTATGACCTGAGGATGACCCGGCGGGAACTGCTGGACTATCTGGCGGATTTCGGATTGTACCGGGAACACTTGGAGCGGCATCCCATCCAACTCTCCGGCGGTGAATTGCAGCGGGCAATGGTAGCCCGGGTAATGCTGCTGGATCCCAAACTGATCGTGCTGGACGAGCCGACCTCCATGTTGGATACCATCAGCCAAGCACAAGTCCTGCGCATGCTGGAGGCTTTGCAGCGGCAACGGCAGGTGTCCTATCTTTACATCACACACAGCCGGTGTTTGGCGGATCATCTGTGCCAGCGCATTTACTATTTGGACGGTGGACAACTGCGGGAAGAACCGTTTCCCGCGGAGATCTGTCATCAATCATCATAAAAAAAGAAGGAAGGAAGTTCTATCATGAAACGCATCACATTATTCCTGCTGAGTATGGTGCTGCTGCTCCAGCTGACCGCCTGCGGCGGGAATCCCAGCCCAAATGAATCTACTGGCGGTTCGGATCCCGCCAACCAGGAAATGGCGACGGACGGCAGCGTACTGCGCATCGGCTGTACCATCGCTCACACCACTTTCAACCTCTTCGACCAGGGTGGTGCCTATGGCAAACTAAACCTGGAGCGATTCGGTCAGCAGCCCCTGGTTGGGATGGATGAAAACGGTGAATTGACGCCCGGTTTTTTTGAAACGTTTGAGATCAACGACGCCAACGACACCGTAGTTTTCACCTTCCCGACAGACGCGAAATTCCACGACGGCACGACCATCACCCTGGAGGATGTGCTGTTTTCCATGGAGTCTTGGATGGATAAGTGGAAGGGCCGGGGATACAACGTGACAGTCACGGACTCCGCCGAGGGGACCATCACCTGCCAACTGGATACCCCCTCCGCCTATGCCTGGCTGTCCTATGGCGCCGGTCAGTGCTACATAGCGCCCTACCACGTCTGGGAGAAGGTGGAGGGCGACTACTCCAGTTACGTTGGCGAGGACGCGCATATCGGCGCGGGGCCTTACCGCTTTGTCTCCTATGATGAGGCTGCCCAGGTTTCCTACTACGAGGCGTTTGAGGACTATTACTGGGGCGAGCAGACCATTGAAAAGGTGGAACTGCACAGTTATTCCAGCCCGGAAAACCTGGTCATGGCAATCAAAAACGGTGAGATCGACGCCATGTACACCTATGCCTCCCCCATTGCCTCCACCTTGATCGGCACGTTGGAAGGTGCAGAGGACGTGGAGACTGGGGGTAGCAACTACAGCGGCAATTATCAGTTGACTTTCGGTTTCAACGCTTATCCCACCAATGAGCAGAGTTTTCGCGAGGCGGTCTATTATGCTCTGGACTACAACCTGCTGGCTACGACGATCGGCGGTAATGAGGCGGTGCCCGCCCACAGGGGCATGATCCCCCAGGGGAACAAGGGCTATGTGGATGGCTACCCTGTCAACGAGCGGGACTTGGAGGAGGCCGGTCGGATCTTAGACGAGGCTGGATATTTGGATGTGGACGGTGACGGGATCCGTGATGATCAGAATGGGCAGCCTATGACGGTATCCATCCTTCCGCAGAGTGGGAAGAACGGGATGATGAGCCGCCTCGCAGAGGTCATTATGAACAATCTGGCGGATGTGGGGATCCAATGCGCGATGGATGAGGACGCCATGCGCAACAAGGACATCTTTAATCAACGGACCAAAGTGGATAAGAATTACCAATTATATGTGGGATATACGACCCCTGGCGTGGCGGACTATCGGACTTCAGCGTTCTACATCCTTCCGGAACCCTACTACCAGTCCGGGACTTTCGATGACTCCGACTATGTGGCAGCATATCAGGCCCTCCAGAACGCGAAAAACACGGAGGAATATGGTATTGCCGCTGCAGAGATCCAGGCTATCAACGCTGAAAAATTCCCCTTGATCGCCCTGGCCTGGGAGCAGGCATACTTCCCTTACCGGACAGACCGCTTTGCCGGATGGGAGAATTGGCCCTCCACAGGGGTCATCAACCAGGATACATGGTTCCAGGTGACCTTACAGTAACGGCCATGGAAAAGATAGCAGTACTTGCCTGCCGCAATCACGTACAGCGATGCACCATGGCCTCCTGCCTTTCCGCCTTGCAGAAAGGAGAGCAGCAGTTTTCCGGCCATGCGGGAGCGGAGTTGGCTGCTGTGCTGGATTGCGGCGGATGCCAGGATATTTACGACCCGGAGAACATGGCGAAAAAAATGTCGCGTCTGCGGGCGGAAGGCGTACACACGGTCGCCCTGACCGGGTGCGTCAAGCCTGATTGTGTCTGCGCGGAGAGAATCATCGGCGTCTTGTCGGCGGAAGGGTTGCAGATCCTCTCGAAAGAATCGATATAGAATGGCCTAAGTTGCAAATCTAAGAATCAAATAAGGAAAGGAGCGGCAAGTCCATTTTGGGACTTGCCGCTCCGTTCCTTATTTATAAGAGGAATCTTAGTATTGAATGAACTGGCTGAGTCCGGCAGTGCTTTAAGACCGAGCGTACAAGTAGAACACGCTCTTGCAGAAATCAAAGACACATACCAAACATCTCCCCTCACAAAGATTCCATTCACGGAAATTGCAACACTCGGAGGCTCGTTTGCTGGTGTTGTAGAGACAATGGCAACTCCGGCAGCGGAGGGAATTTATCGCTGCGTTTTTCCTAAAGGTGTAACCGGAACACTGGCTATGGCGAAGGGATACCACGCTTACGTCATTTCAATCCACGCTCCCCGCGAGGGGAGCGGCTGGGCAAAGTAACACTGCCGCACAGTTTGGCGGTGCCCGATAGATGCGCCTGTACCGTCTGGACGGAACCGTCTTCCCGAATGTGCGCATAATACATGGAAT
>JAXEMQ010000033.1:0-2076 GCA_034099845.1 Faecousia sp. | reverse complement strand
GGCGCAGGCTTCATCGATCAGGTCAATGGCCTTGTCCGGCAGGAACCGGTCGGTGATATACCGGTGGGAGAGGGTGGCGGCGGCAATAATGGCCGGGTCCGTGATCTTGACACCGTGGAACACCTCGTACCGTTCCTTCAGACCCCGAAGGATGGCAATGGTATCCTCCACCGTGGGCTCATCAACCGTTACGGGCTGGAACCGGCGCTCCAACGCGGGGTCCTTTTCAATATACTGGCGGTACTCGTCCAGGGTGGTGGCGCCGATGCAGTGCAGCTCGCCCCGGGCCAGCATGGGCTTTAAGAGATTGCCGGCGTCCATGCTGCCTTCGGTCTTTCCGGCGCCCACAATGGTGTGCAGCTCATCGATAAAGAGCAGGATTTGGCCGTTGGACTGCTTTACTTCGTTGAGAACGGCTTTGAGCCGCTCCTCAAATTCGCCCCGGTATTTGGCACCGGCCACCAGCGCGCCCATATCCAGGGAGAAGATGCTCTTATCCTGTAAGGATTTGGGCACTTCCTTCTTGACAATCCGCTGTGCAAGGCCCTCCACAATGGCGGTTTTGCCCACACCGGGCTCACCGATGAGCACCGGATTGTTCTTCGTCTTCCGGGACAGAATCCGAACCACGTTCCGGATTTCCTCATCCCGGCCGATGACCGGGTCCATTTTCTGCTCCCGGGCTTTCCTGACCAGATCCGTACCGTATTTTTGCAGGGCATCGTAGGTGCCCTCGGGGCTGTCGGTGGTGACCCGCTGATTGCCCCGCACAGCCTGCAAGGCAGCCAGGATTCCCTCTTTGGAGATGCGGTAATCGGAAAGAATCCGCTTTACCCCGCCCTGGGCACATTCCAGCAGACCCAGCAGCAGGTGCTCTACGGATACATACTCGTCCTTCATGGCCTTGGCTTCGTTCTCTGCGGCATTGAGGGCGGAAATCACACTGGAATCCGCATACATCTGGTCAAAATTCACGCTTCCGCTGACGGCGGGGACCTTTTCCAGCTCGCCGTTCGCAGCGGCATCCAGGCTTTCCAGGGTGATCCCCATCTTTTTGATCAGCTGGGGGACCAGCCCATCACGCTGACGCAGAAGGGCGCAGAGCAGATGGATTTGCTCCAACTGCTGGTTGTGGTTTTGTGTCGCAATGCGCTGCGCGTCCTGGATAGCCTCTTTGGACTTGTTGGTGTACATTTCAAAATTCATAGCCATCCTTCTTTCCTGACATTAGCACTCTTGCTTATCGAGTGCTAAAATTATTTTGCCTATACTATACCCCTTTTCCCAAAAATGTCAAGTAGGAACCGGGAAGTATCACAAAATGTTTACAATTGGAAATCTGCACAAAGGAAATGGAAATTATGAAATAAACTTAATATATTTTTAACAAAAAACCTCTTGCGTTTTTTGATAAGATGGTCTATAATGAAAGCAACAAAAGATGATTTTACTTTTTCATTTTCTTACCTCTCTTTTCTCTGGAAACGCCCGGTTTGGTCTGGTCAACCTTACCGGGTGTTTTCCGTTTCTTTGGACAACAGAATTTGAGCAAGCCTTGCCGCGGCTTTTTGAGAGGATCTCTTTATTATAGAAAAATGCAAAGATTGTTTACATTCATATATTGTCAACAAGTGTCGGTTATGGTATATTATTACAATGGTTTAATAAAAATCTGATAAAATGATTGAGATGAGACGCTATGGGGAATAAGAACAAAGGCTTTACGTTGATGGAAATGCTGATTGTGGTGGCAATCATTGCCATTCTGGTTACAGTCGCAATTCCTACCTTTACAAAAACACTGGAACGATCCAGGGAGGCTTCCGATCTGGCCAACGTGCGCAATGCCTACTCCCAGGTGCTGACAGCTGCCATTTTGGATGACAGCCGCTCGCCCCTGCACCGGAGTGATGGAACCTATCAGCTTACGGTGCGGCTGCAGCAGGCGGTGGACGGCTGGACCATGAACACAGACGAATTAAATGTCGGCGGCATCCGCTACACGGACGACGTGCATTGGAAGGGAAAGAAGCCCAGGGCAAAGGGCAAGTGCAGGGTCTACTATTCCGAGGGTGA
>JAXEMQ010000022.1:0-8058 GCA_034099845.1 Faecousia sp. | reverse complement strand
ATCCTCTGCCCAAACGATTTCGGGTGCGTAACGCAGCTGCAGGCTGTGGCCCAGCTCCCGGCGGAGATACCCTCCGGCGGACTTCAGGCCCGCCAGGGCGTTCTTCGCCTTCTCGCTCTGTAAGAAGCTGACATACACTTTTGTATAGCGCAGATCCGGGGTGGTTTCCACCCGGGTAATGGAGATCATGGTGTCCTGTACTCTGGGATCCTTTACGGTCCGCAGGAGACTGGACAGCTCCTTCATAATCTCCTCGTTGATTCGATTGATGCGATTGGATGCCATATTACATCCTCCTTGTATCATAGGCTTCCCCTGGGGGAAGCTGTCACGGCCGTATGGGCCGTGACTGATGAGGGGCGTGCCAAACCCACCGGATACCGCCCCACACCCGTCACGCTTCGCGTGCCACCCTCTCCCAGGAGAGGGCAAAGATTTACCGCTTCACTTCCTGCATGGCGAAGCACTCGAAGATGTCGCCTTCCTTGATGTCGTTGAACTTCACAACGCTCATGCCGCACTCGTAACCGGCGGTAACTTCCTTGGCGGCATCCTTGAAACGCTGCAGAGAGCCGATTTCGCCCTCGTGAATGACGATGTTGTCCCGGAGAATCCGGACCTGGGCGTCTCTTGTGACCTTGCCGTCCTTGACCATGCAGCCCGCGATGGTGCCCACGGCGCTGACCTTATAGGTCATGCGGACCTCGGCGTGGCCGATGACCACTTCCTCAAACTTGGGCGCCAGCATACCCTTCATGGCGGACTCAATTTCATCGATGGCATCGTAGATCACCCGGTAGTAGCGGATGTCCACGTTGGAACGCTGGATGGATGCCTGGGCACCGGCATCGGCACGGACATTGAAGCCCACGATGATGGCACCGGAGGTGGAGGCCAGCAGCACGTCGCTTTCGTTGATGGCGCCCACGCCGGTGTGGATCACCCGGACCCGGACCTCTTCGTTGGAGATCTTTTCCAGGCTGGCCTTCACGGCTTCGGCAGAGCCCTGCACGTCGGCCTTGACAATCAGGGGCAGCTCCTTCATTTCACCCTCCTGCATCCGGGCGAACAGGTTGTCCAGGGTCACCTTCTGCTGCAGCTTGGCGGCCGCGTCCTTGGCGGCCTGACGGCGCTGCTCCACCAGCTCCCGGGCCATGCGCTCGTCGGTGACCACATCGAACTCGTCGCCGGGGGTGGGAACGTCCGCAAGGCCGGTGATCTCAACGGGCTGGCTGGGACCGGCGGTCTTTACGGTGCGGCCCTTGTCGTTGGTCATCACACGGACACGGCCCACGGCGGTGCCGGCGATGAGGATGTCGCCCTGCTTCAGGGTGCCGTTCTGCACCAGCAGGGTGGCAATGGGGCCTCTGGTCTTGTCCAAACGGGCCTCGATGACAGTGCCCTTGCCCCGGCGGTTGGGGTTGGCCTTCAGCTCCTGAACCTCGGCGGTCAGGGTGACCATCTCCAGCAGATCCTCCAGACCCATGCCGGTCTTGGCGGAGATGGGGCAGATCACCGTATCGCCGCCCCACTCCTCGGGGATCAGCTCATACTCGGTGAGCTGCTGCTTGATCCGGTCCGGGTTGGCGGTGGGCTTATCCATCTTGTTGATGGCAACAATGATGGGCACCTTGGCGGCCTTGGCGTGGTTGATGGACTCAATGGTCTGGGGCATGATGCCGTCGTCGGCAGCCACCACCAGAATGGCAATATCGGTACACATGGCGCCGCGGGCACGCATGGAGGTAAAGGCAGCGTGGCCCGGGGTATCCAGGAAGGTGATGGACTTGCCGTTTACGTCCACGGTGTAGGCGCCGATGTGCTGGGTGATGCCACCGGCCTCCCCCGCGGTGACGGAGGTCTTCCGGATGGCGTCCAGCAGGGAGGTCTTGCCGTGGTCAACGTGACCCATGACCACCACAACGGGGGCCCGGGTTTCCAGCTCGTCGGCGGTGTCCACATGATCGTCGATGATCTGCTCCTCGATGGTGACGGTAATTTCCTTCTCCACCTTGCAGCCCATTTCGGTGGCCACATACTCCGCGGTATCGTAGTCGATGGTCTGGTTGATACCGGCCATGACGCCGTTTTTCATCAGCAGCTTGATCACTTCACCGGCGGTCTTCTTCATCCGGGAGGCCAGCTCGCCTACGGTGATCTCGTCGGGAATCTTTACGGTGAGGGGTGCCTTCCGGGCAACCTCCATCTGCAGGCGGCGCATTTTCTCCTGCTCCTCGTTGCGGGACTTGTTGCCCCGGAACTTGTTATCCTTTTTGTTCTGCTGCTGGCCCTTCTTGCCGCCGATGCGCTGCTTACCGCCCTGGTAATTCTGCACACGCTCGGAAACCAGAGCATCCACCCGGTCATCAAAACGGGCGGCATTCACCTGCACCGCAGAGGTATCCACCACCCGGCGCTCCCGCTTGCGTTCCGGCTCCCTGGGCTTTTCGGCCTTGGGGGGAACCGGAGTGTTTCCCTGGGGGGCAGCGGTGTTTTCCGCCTTGGGCTGCTGGGGCTGGGGCTTGGGCTGCTGGGCAGCCTTGGGCGCTTCCGCCTTGGGCTTGGGCTGAACGGCAAACACCTGCTCCAGAGAATCGATGGGATGACGCTGGGTCATCACGTCAAACACCAGGTTCAGCTCCTGATCCGTCAAAACCTGGGAGTTGGACTTGGGCTTTTCCCCGAACGCGCCGATGATGTCGCTGATCTCCTTTGCCGCGACGCCGAAATCCGCCGCCACTTCCTTTAAACGATACTTCACTAAACTCATATTCGAAATGCACCTCCACAATTGGGGCCGCCTGTTCCGGAGGAACCGGCTCCCGCCTTCAAACAGTTACGCTTATTTCACATGTTTCTTACCCCTGCGCAGATTCCGCTGGTGGGCTTTCGCCTCCTGCTGACGCTTCTTTGCCTTTTCGGCCTTTCTGGTCAGCACCTCCAGCGTGGGTTGGTTGCTTTCATTCTGGGGCAGGGCCTGCACCAGCGCCAGCGCCATGGACACATCGGTGATGGCACCTATTGCCAGAGCGTCCCGGCCGATGGCCGCACCCACTTCATCCTTGGTCCAGGGCAGGCGCACACACTGCTGCTCCGTACCGGCGGCAAAGCTTTTGGCTCTGCGCCAGGTATGCTCCGAAGCATCCGAGGCAACCAGAATCACATAGGCCTTGCCGGCTCTTGCCGCGCCGCCTACCGGCTCCTCGCCCAGTTCCGCCAGCCCCGCCTTTCTGGCCAGTGCCAGATAGTTAAGGGCTTTATCCATTCTGCTGCTCCATTTCCTTTTCCAAACGCTCATAAACCTGCTGGGGAATCTGGGTTTCCAGACTCCGGTCCAGGGCCTTGGAGCGAATGGCCTTTTTCAGGCATTCGGCATTGGGGCACAGGTAGGCCCCCCGGCCGGGGGCCTTGCCGCTGAAATCCAGGGAAACCGTACCCTCCGGCCCCCGGACCACCCGGATGAGCTCCCGTTTTGCCTTCCGTTCCCGGCAGCCCATACACTGCCGCTGAGGAATTTTCTTCTGCATTCCGGCCGTTCCTCCCCAAAAGGATTACGCTTCCGCAGTTCTCTCTTCCGCAGGAGCTTCTTCAGCCTTTGCCTGGGAAGCGGACTTGATGTCAATTTTGTAGTTGCCGCAGAGCCGGGCCGCCAGGCGGGCATTCTGGCCCTCCTTGCCGATGGCCAGACTCAGCTGGTCGTCGGGCACCACCACCCGGCAGGCCTTCTGGCCGGGAACCAGGGTGACGCTGAGCACATCGGCAGGGCTGAGCGCAGCCTTGATGTATTCGCAGGGATCCTCGCTCCACACCACGATTTCGATTTTCTCGCCGTTCAGGGCTTCCACCACCGCGTTCACACGGTCGCCTCTGGGACCGACGCAGGCGCCCACGGGATCCACGCCCTCCATGGCGGCCCGGACGGCCATCTTGGTCCGGGAACCGGCTTCCCGGGCGATGTTGCGGATTTCCACCTGGCCCTCGGCAATCTCCGGGGTCTCCAGCTCAAAGAGCCGGCGCACCAGGTTGGGATGGGTCCGGGAAACCTGAACCATGGGGCCCCGGTCGGCTCTGCGCACATCCAGCACATAAACCCGCAGCAGCTGGCCCTCCACATAGGTCTCTCCGGGGATCTGCTCGTCCTTTCTCAGCAGCGCGTCGGACATTTCGTTGCCCTGGCCCACACGGACGATCACATCGCCGGTACCGGGTACAATCCGGGAAACGGTGCCGGTGAGCAGCTCCTGGGCCTTGCTGGAGTAGCTCTCGTACATCACGCCCCGCTCTGCCTCCCGGATGCCCTGGATTACCACCTGCTTGGCGGTCTGGGCGGCAATGCGGCCGAACTTCTGATAGTCCACGGGGATATGGATCTGGTCCCCCACCTGGGCGTTTTCCTGATAGTTCCGGGCGGCGTCGATCTGGATTTCCAGGGCGGTATCCTCCACCTCTTCCACGGCGGTCTTCACCAGGTGAATGCTCAGGCCGTGCTCGTCCAGGTTCACCACCACGTTGTCGGCGGGAACATCCCGGTGATCCTCCCGGTCCTTCCGGTAGGCGTTAGCCAGAGCCTGCTTCAGCCGCTCCACCATATAGTCAACGGGAATGCCCTTCAGCTTTTCCAGCTCCCGCAGGCTTGCGAAAATTTCCGCGCCCACATCGATCTGGGGCTCCTGCTTCGCGGCTTTTGTTTTTCTTGCCATGTTTCTTCCTCCAATCAGAATTCCACCCGAAGCCGCACCAACGCGACCTGGGACTTTTCAAATGTTACGGTTTCCTTTCCAAATTCCAGGGTTACCCTTCCGTCCTCGTAGCCCCGGAGCACACCGGGGATCTCCTTGCGCCCATCATAGGGGCGATAGAGCTTTACGGTGACGGCGGCGCCCATGAACCGCTGAAAGTCAGAGGGCTTTTTCAGCGCCCGTTCCAGTCCGGCGGAGCAGACCTCAAAATGGTAGCTGCCGGGAATGGGGTCTTTCTCGTCCAGGATCGGGTCCATGGCCCGGGAAACGGCCTCGCAGTCGTTAATGTCCACGCCGCCTTCCTTGTCGATATACAGCCGCAGAAAATACTCGGAGCCCTCCCGGACGTATTCCACATCCCAGAGCGTACAGCCCTTTTCTCTGATAACCGGTTCGGCAAAGGAGGCAACCAGGTCTGTTACCTTCAAAAGAACCATCCTTTCTTACGGAAGCTCTTGCTTCAGTCCGGGAGCTTCCCCTGTTACGCTCAAGAAAAAGAGAGGGGCGCGCCCCTCTCTTTCTTCCTGCTTACTTACTTTCGGGTGTATTATAACACGCATTTCCCGGTTTTGCAATAGGGAAACCGGAAATTTCTCCCGAGGATTCTTCGGTTTTTTCGGTATTTCTTCCGAAAAGCACCAGCGTCACCACAAACGGGGCGGCAATAACCAGGCTGTAGGCATAGCGAAACTCCGCGAATACCGGGGTTCCCACCGCCAGCAGCGCCACCACCGACACAAAGGGCAGGCAGAAAAGGACCAGAGCTCTGTCCTTTTGGGCCGCGGCCAGACCCATGGCCCCCAGAATGATCCAGAACTGGAAGCCCAGACACAGGGTGATCTTTGTCACGGGGCTTTCCTCCCACAGCTCCAGGTAGCGGTTTGCCCAAGCGTTTGCCCGCCGGGAGAGGGGCGCCATGTATAGATCCAGCTCATTCTGATCAATCTTCACATTCCAGCAGTCGTAATCGTAGCCCCCATCCAGATAGCCCTTGGTCTGTTCCGACCAGGCCTGCAAATACAGCAGCGGATGCCGCAGCCCCAGCTTTACATAGAGTTTCAGGTATTCCCATTTGTGTTCGCTGAGGTAGGAAAGATTCCCCTTCTGCCGGATGAGATACTTCATGGGGTCGGAAATAAAGGGCATATAGCCCTCCTTCACGTCCTCCAGGTCCACAAGCTGCTCCAAAAGGGCCTGTTCCTCCCCGCTCAGAGGGCAGTCGCTCTGTACCACAAAGCCAATCTGCTGAATGGGAATGGACAGGGCCTCCACCGGGTCCGACTGGCCGATGCCCAGCGCACTGAGCACCGGGAACACCAGCACAAAGCCCGCCACCAGCCCGGCCAGCAGCCCGGCCAGCAGCCGTTTGCCATCCTTCCGGCACAGGTATACCGCCCCCAGAAAAACGATTGCCAAATTCGCCGCTCCGTTTACCCTCAGCAGGCACATGGCAAGGGCGGACAGGCACACCGCCAAAAGGGAACCCATCCCCTTTTCATATCGGAACAGGGACAATGCAAACACCATCACCGCGCCGCTGAACAGCACATCCTTCCACATGGTAAAGCTGTACATCACATGGGCAGGCATCAGCAGATAGAACAGGGTCAGCAGCGCCGGGGGCCACTTTTTCCCGCAGCACTGATACAGGGTGTAAATCCCGTAGGCAAAGCAGCCGGACATGGCGATCACGGAAAACTGGCTGAACAGGGCCACCCCGCCGTTGGGGTTTCCCACCAGGCGGCTGCCCAGGCTGTAAAACAGGCCGATGAGCCGGGTATGGTAGTAGGGATTCCGGTTGGAAAAAGGCTTCCTGCCCAGAATCTCTTCCATCTGGCTGATGTTGTCTATGGACAGCACACCGGGGTAGAAGGCCAGATACAGCACCGCGCTCCAGCACACCGCCAGCAGCACCCAGGGGCCAAAAAGCCAGATCAGATCCCGTTTTTCCTTCTTCCGGCAGGGGCCGGGCTTTCCGGGCAGGGCAATCAGCTTCAGCAGAATTGCACGGAACAGCACCACGCCCCCAAGGGTCAGCAGCACCCCGGTCAGGAGCCGGGTCACCGCCAGAGGCAACAGGTTGGGCCAGGGCCACAGAATCCGGGACACATTGCCGAAGCTCACGCACAGGGCCAGGATCCAGGCAAACACGCCTGCCGTATTTCTCCCCTCCGGCTCCGGATTCCGGAACCAGCAGACAAGCCCTCCGGCAAAGGTGAGCAGATAGGGGATGTGGTTTCCGGGACTGTTCTGAAGCCACAGGCCCCAGTAGAGCATCAGCCCCAATTCCACCGCTTTTCGGGAACGGGGAGACAGTTTGAGGTTTTTACCCATTGTTTTCCCCCTTTTTGTTCTCCTCCAGACAGAGGGAAACGGCGCAGCACACCGCCATGACGGTCACCGCCAGATTCCGGTGGGTCATATAGGCATGGATCATGGAGTGATTCCGAAGCGCCATGTACCACACAAAGGGATACAGCGCCAGCAGCAGCATGGGGGCTGTTTTCTGCCAGGAAAGCCGGAACCGGCAGGCCTTGCTCAGCAGTGCATATGCCAGTACCAGCGCCAGCAGCAGCACCAGCAGCTTTCCCATTGGGTTCACATAATTCTGCGCATTCTGCCAGATCACCCGGAACAGGCCCATTCGCTCCTCCGCGCCGGTTCTGCCCAGGGCGTTTTTCAGGGCATCGGCGATCACATTCTGCTCGGTCAGCAGACTGGCGCAGACCCATTTGCCTGCCCACATGGCGCCGTAGCCCAGCACCCACAGAAGAGAATGGAAAAGCATCCTTTTGCTTTTCACCCAGGGGCTCCCCTGGGTGAGCATCCCCTCCACCGCCAGCAGCACACCCAGGGCCGCCAGGGGGTAGGTGAGGAAGTCAAAAAAGGCCGTAAGGATTCCCAGCCACAGATAGAGCAGCCAGCCCCAGGTTTTTTTGTAGGTTTCCAGCAGCAGCATCCCGGCGGTAAAGGTCAGCAGCAGCAGGTAAACATCCGTAAACTGAAGGCACAGCGCCGTGGAAACAGGGTTCAGGCACAGAAGGGCCGCCCCCATGGGGATGGCCAGCCGAAGGCCCCCCCGTTTCCGGCAAAGGGCCAGCACCACGCAGGCAAGGATCAGCTGCGCCATCATATTGAGCAGCCGGATGTCCGATGGGGTAAAAAACAGCAGCAATGGCTTCAGCAGCAGCAGATACCCATGCCAGTACCGGGCATAGGTCACCTCCCGGAAGCCCTCCTGCTTCTGGGCATACCGGCTCAGGGAATCCACCGGCACCATATCCCCCGGGGTATACTCCGGCCGGGGATTCACCAGGGC
>JAXEMQ010000204.1:0-7097 GCA_034099845.1 Faecousia sp. | reverse complement strand
AATTGGAATTGTACATTGGCGACGACATGCAGAAAAAAGCCGCCGCCCTGCTGGAATTCCTGAAGCAATCCCACCCGGAGCTGGCCTTCGGAAAGCCATAATATTGGGCCTGCCGCGGCAAGCGGCAGGCCTTTTCTGTTTGTTTCATACTGCACGATTGGGCCAAAAGATCCGCTGAAGCTCGCAGTTTCCATTGTGCGGTGATGCCGTAGATGTCTGCCATTAAAATGCCCTTCCAGGGCGAAATCAAGCCTCCGGCTTAGCCGGAGGTTTTGACTCCCTATTTTCCGTGGCTGCCGTGGGGCGTTTTTTGTACCTCGGGGCTGTCTTCGGCGTTGGGCTTTTGAATATAGGTTTTGGATAGCTGGTCCAGGGAGGCGTCAAAGCTCAGATTGTTCAGGGCTGTGTAAAGAATGTCAATGATGTTCAGCTGAGAAATCCGGGATGCCATGGCGCCGGTTCGGAACAGCGCTTCGTTGGAGGCGGTGTAGAGCTTTTCATCGGCCAGATCGGATACCGGGGATTTGAGAAAGCGGGTAATGGCGATAATGGGGGTGGCGTTGTCCTTCAGGGCCTTCATACACTCGATCATTTCCACGGTGGCGCCGGAATAGGACAGCACGATGGCCACATCCTCGGCGGTGGCGTTGCGGGCCTGCAAAAGCTGGGAGTGCCAGTCCTCGTTCAGAACGCACAGCTTGTTGGCCCGGAGAAACTTCAGATAGGCGTCCTTTGCCGTACAGAAGGAGGCGCCCATGCCAAACAGATAGATCACCTTGGCCCGATGCAGAAGGTTGACACAGCGCTGCAGGACCTGGGCATCCATGAGCTCCTGGGTTTCTTCCAGGGAAACGATGTTCTGGTAGGTGATTTTATCGATGATCCCTTCCAGAGAATCCGTCCGCTCAATGGCGCGCTGCTGCCGGAGCTTGGTCTGATCCCGGACAGCCAGCTCGTAGGCAACCGCCTGACGGAAATCCCGGTAGCCCGGATAGCCGATGTGGTTGCACAGCCGGACAATGGTGGCGGTGGAGCAAAAGGTTTGCTGGGCCAGGGAACGGACGCTGTGGTTCAGCACCAGTTTTGGATCCGCGATAATCTGGGTGGCCACGGATCGTTCTGTAGGACTTAATGCTTCGGATGCCTCCCGAAGCCGGAGCAGCGGACTGCTCATAGCCATCCCTCCTTTGCTGGTTCTGTGGATAACTTTTTCATTTTACCTGGTTTCCGGAAAAGATGCTATTCGCAGAATATCTAAATCCAGGGAGAATAATTGTCTATATTGTACATTTCTGAAGATGGACACCAAAGATGTTTCATAGAAAGTGCCAAACAATTCCCAGAAAGCTCATTCTATGTAACATTGTTTCATATTTGTAGTTCTTTATTGACATCTTGTAACGTATGCCGTATGATGGGATCAATCCGGCAGGGAGGCCAATGGTGAAAAGGCAGCTCTGCCGCAAAGGAGGCGGAATAGACATGGGCTTGACATTGGATAACCTGCTGACGGAAGCCAGAAATCCCCAGACGATGAATTTGGACAGTATGACGCCATTGGAAATTGTAACCGCCATGAATCAGGAGGATGCCAAGGTGCCGGATTCCATCCGGCCGGAGCTTCCCCACATTGCCCAGTGTGTTACCTGGGCTACGGAATCCATCCGCGCCGGAGGAAGGATCATCTACATGGGCGCGGGCACCAGCGGACGGCTGGGTGTACTGGATGCGGTGGAGTGCCCGCCCACCTTTGGCGTTTCGCCGGATATGGTGGTTGGGCTCATCGCCGGAGGCGAGCGGGCCTTTGTGAAGGCGGTTGAGGGCGCGGAGGACAACTATGACCTGGGAAAAGCGGATCTTCAGGCCATCGGTCTGACCGGGCAGGACATCGTTATCGGAATCGCTGCCTCCGGACGGACGCCCTATGTGCTGGGGGGCCTGGAATACGCCAACCATTTGGGCTGTAAAACCGTGGCGATTTCCTGCAATCCCGGGTCTGAGGTGGGAAAAACCGCAAGGCTGGCCATTGAGGTGGCGCCCGGGCCGGAATGCCTGACGGGTTCCACCCGGCTGAAAGCCGGAACCGCCCAGAAGCTGATTCTCAACATGATCTCCACCGCCACCATGGTGGGTTGCGGCAAGGCCTACGGCAACCTGATGGTGGATGTGATGCAGACCAACGAAAAACTGGTGGTTCGGGCGCAGAACATCGTGATGGCGGCAACGGATGTTTCCAGAGAGGTTGCCAAGGACGCCATCGCCCAGGCGGGAGGCTCCTGCAAGCTGGCAATCACCATGCTTCTGGCAGCGTGCACCGTGGAAGAGGCGAGGGAGCGGCTGGACCGCTGCGGCGGCAGCGTCCGGCAGGCTGTGGCATTGGAGAAACCGGAATAAATCGTCTGCCCAGTGACGGAATCGAGGGATAATCATGGAAATTGTAAACTATTCGCAGAAATATGAAGGACCGGTGGTGGCGCTGTGGAACGAAACCATGACCGCCGACCCCATAACCGTTCAGAAGTTTCGGACCCAGGCCCTGTTCGACGAGAATTTTGACCCGGGGCTCTGCTATGTGGCGCTGAGCGATGGGCAGTGCGTAGGCTTCTGCCTGGGTATGCGCCGGAAGTTCCCCTATCTGGAGCGGGGCCTGGAGCCGGACAGGGGCTGGATTGTGGCGCTGTTTGTGAAAGAGAGCTTCCGCCGCCGGGGAATCGGCACGGCGCTGGTGCGCCGGGCGGAATCGGATATGCAGCAGGCAGGAGCGAAGAACATCACCCTCTTTGCCTACAGCCCCGGCTATTTCTTCCCCGGAGTGGACGGGGAAAACTACCCCGCCTCCATTCCTTTCTTTGAAAAGCTGGGTTATGAACCAGGCAAACACGAATACTCTATGTGTAAGGACCTTCACGGCTTCCGCCTGAGCCCGGAAGGGCTGGCGAAGAAAAAGGCAGCGGAGGAAAAGGGCTATCGGTTTGTGAACTTTACCTACGACCGGGCACTGGAGCTGCTGGAATTCAATCGGGTTCAGTTCGGCGGCGGCTGGAAGCGCAATGCCCTGATTGCCATGCGCAACGGCACGGCGGAGGACCTGATTCTTCTGGTCATCAATCCCCAGGACCGGATCTGCGGCTTCTGTATGCGCATGATTGATGGAAACCCGGCCCGCTTCGGACCCATCGGCATTGACCAGAGCCTGCGCAATGAGGGACTGGGCAGCATCCTGCTGGACTTTGCCCAACAGGAAATGGCCAAGCGGGGAATCTATCATATGTTCTTCATCTCCACAGATGACCCTGGCCGCCGCTATTACGAGCGCAAGGGCGTGAAGGTGTACCGGCACTGCATTTCTTACAAGAAAAATTTGACAGATTGAGAGGTTAGGCCAATGGGAACGTTAAAACGAATCGTCAGTATCGGCGCCCATTCTCTGGACGCGGAGCTCATGGGCGGGCCCCTGATGCTGAAATACGCGAAACAGGGCGCCCACTGCACCTTTGTCCATGTGACCCAGGGACGGCTGGAGGATCCAAACGCAACGGAGGAAGCCAAACAGGCATACCTCAAAGCCCTTCTGGAGCAGAACAAGCGGGCGGCCGAAGCCCTGGGCGGCGACACCATCTGGCTGGGCTATGTATCCAGCAATATGCCCTCCACGGAGGCCTTCGCGGACCGGCTGGAAGCCTATTTCGAGGACGAAAAGGTGGAGCTGGTCATCACCCACTGGCGGGGCTCCATGCATCCCAGACATATCAATACCCACGATGCCGTCACGCTGGCGGTAAAGCGGCTGCGCCGGAAAGGAAACCCCATCCGTCTGCTCTACGGGGAAACCTTTGAGGATCTGGTTGGCTTTATTCCCCAGGCATACTTCGTGCTCACCGAGGAAGAGAAGGAACAGTGGTTCCGGGGCCTGAAGGAATATCAGGTATTCAACGGTGAGATCAACGATTTTCCCTACATCCCCTATTACACAAACAACGGCAAGGTTCGGCAGATTGAAAGCGGCAGCGACGGGTTTACCGTCAACTATATGTATGCCAGCCTCATCGAGCCCAGCCTGTGGTAACGTCAATCTCCGAAAATATTTTCTCGGAAAGGAGGAACAACTATGGGCAAACTATATGTACGCGTCGATGACCGCCTGATTCATGGGCAGACCATCGTTGCCTGGTGCCCGACGCTGGGAATTCAGGAAATCGTTGCGGTGGATGATGTCAGCGCCGCCAACCCCATGCTGAAGTCCATTCTGACCATGGGCGTACCGAAGAACTACAAAACCAGCATTGTCACAACACAGGAGGCCAGGGAGCTGCTCTGTGACGGCAGTGAGAAAACACGGCTCCTCATTGTCAAATTCCCCCAGAAGCTGGAGGAGCTTCGGCAGCAGATCGCCGGATGCGAGAAACTGATTCTGGGCAACCTGGCAAAGCGGCCGGACACGGTACACAAGGTAAGCGGCGCCACAGGAATTTTCTATCTCAGCGACAGCGATGTGGAGATCCTGGACAGCCTGGCGCAGAGCGGAATCGATGTGGTATTCCACCAGCTCCCCACCTCCGCGAAAACAGCCTGGAAGGACTTCATGGCAACCCTGTAATCACCCTGGCGGCGCGGAACCTGTATCCGGGGTGCCGCCAAACAAATTGAATAGGAGAATGAAAGATGAGCACATTTCAGATTTTCTTGATCGCGTTGTTTATTTACCTTGGCTCCATCGGCTCCATTGTGGGCAATACCATCGGCTGGTATACCCTGGGCCGTCCTCTGGTTGCCTCCTTTGTGGTGGGCCTCATTATGGGTGATGTTCCCACCGCCATGGCAATCGGCATCCCCCTGCAGATTATGTACATGGGCAATGTTACCCCCGGCGGCGCTGTAGCATGGGATCTGAGCTACGCCACCTACATCGGCACCGCCGCCGCGCTGGCCCTGGGCAAGGGCCTGGGCACCACGGAAATCATCGGCCTTGCTGTGGTCTTCGCCGGTATCGGCGGCCTGGTGGGCCAGCTGATGTGGAACGTTTCCTACGCGCTGAACCTGCCCCTGAACCGGATTGCCAACAAGTACGCGGAAGCCGGTGAAACCCGGAAGATGTACATCCCCAATGTGGTGGGCGGCCAGATCATCGGTTTCCTGTGCCGTTTCATCCCCGCAATCATCGTTCTGACTTCTCTGACCCTTGCTTCCGGCCAGGGCGACTTCGCTTCCATGATCCCCGGCTGGATCACCACGCTGCTGGGCGTTTTCGGCGGCATGATGGCTGCACTGGGCATGGGCATCATCCTGTCTTTCCTGCTGAAAAAGCGGTATCATATCGTGATTTTCCTGGCTGGATTCATCCTGGTTACCTATTTCGGTTTGAACACGATGGCAGTGGCCGTAGTTGCAGTCATCACCGCTGTGCTGTACTTCATGGCCTATGACAAGGTAAAAGTGGAGGCATAATCATGACGAAAAAAATCAGTGAACAAACATTAAAGAAGTCTTTCCGCAACTGGTTCTTCTGGAACGGCTGCTCTCAGCAGGCGGAAAGCATGCTGGGTATGGCATTTGGCCAGGCAATGGCCCCGGTGATTGATGAGCTGTACGATACCAAGGAAGAAAAAGCGGAAGCGCTGAAGCGTCACATTTCGCTGTTCAACACCGAGTCTCAGGTGGGCTCCGTGGTCAATGGCATTGTCTGCGGCATGGAAGAAGCCAACGCCAACGGCGAGTGCACCCCCGAAATCATCAGCAGCGTCAAGACCGCTCTCATCGGGCCCACCTCCGCCATCGGTGACTCCCTGTGGGTTGCCACCATCATTCCCATTCTGCTGACCATCTGCCTGTCCATTTCCCAGGCCAGCGCCTCTACCTCCTGGCTGGGCGCGGCGCTCTACATGGTCATCTATCCCGTGCTCACCTGCTTTATCAGCTACAAGCTCTTCCGCTTCGGCTATAAGTCCGGTCTGGAAGGGATGCAGACCATTATGGCAAACGGACAGCTGGAGAAGCTGACCAGCACCATGACCGTGATGGGCCTCATCGTGGTTGGCGCCCTGACCGCTTCCTTCGTCAGCGTCAGCCTGCCCATCCAGATTGTGCGAGATGTTTACGATGCCACCACCGATACGGTGCTGTCCGGCCAGGTGCTCTTCAATGCGGACAATATGCTCAATGCCATCTTCCCTAAGATTCTGCCCTTGGGTCTGACGCTGGGTGTGTACCATCTGTATGCCAAGAAGCAGTGGTCTCCCATGAAGCTGATGGTTGCAATCCTGGCGCTGGCGGCCGTCCTCACCGGACTGGGCTACGCCACCGGTTTCTACGGCTGATGCCATGGCTGAAATCATTGTAATCGGCCACGGGGGCTACGCGGAGGGAATTCGGTCCAATCTGGAAATGGTGATCGGTGTTCCGGAAGCCATGCATTTTCTGAACTTCACCATGGGTATGGACCGAAGCGAGCTGGAAGCCGGCCTGAACGCCCTGGTGGAGAGCCTGAAGGGAAAGGAACTCCTTCTGTGTGTGGATCTTCCCGGTGCCACACCCTTCCAGTTGGCGGCGATTCTTTCCGCCCAGGATCCGGAGCACTGCCGCACGGTTGTGGGGCTGAACAGCATGGCCTACATGGAACTGGCCATGGACCCTTCCGGAACGCCGGAGGACCTTGCCCGTCACGCCATGGAAACAACCGCCAATTCGCTGGTCCTCTTTCCGTAATCGGGAAATACCCCTTGCCCTGCCGGGCCCACCGGCAGGGCATTTCGCTGTTTTTGGGTGCTGCCCGGACAGAAAACGCTCCACAGCAGTCCGGCTGTGGAGCGTTTATGTAGGGTTAATTAAAACTGCTCTGGTCGAAGGTGATGACGGGGTAATAGCGCACGGGGCTGTTTTCGTTCAGCTCCTCCTCCAGCCGGCACCGGATCGTTTCCTCCTGGCCCCGGAGGTCTGTGGGCAAGACAATGTCAAAAATAAGGTTGGTGTGCTCCTTGCCGGGGACCATCCGGAAATCGTGGACACCCAGCCGCAGGTCCAGGGTGTGGAGAATCTGCTCCACCCGGATGTGCATCCGGTCCAGCTCGGGATCGTCGGTGACAACGGGGTCATAGTGGATC
>JAXEMQ010000186.1:0-4621 GCA_034099845.1 Faecousia sp. | reverse complement strand
AAAGCTCTGTTCCTTCTTCCGCTCCAAGTCCATGGGGGTTTCCGCGGTAATGATGGACTTCACATAGTGGGTGGAGGACAAGGCTTCCATTTTGGTATCGTCATCCACCATCACCAGCACATGCTGTAAATCCGCCCGGGCAAAGGCGCTGTTTTCCACCTTATCGATACTGCCGTTCTTGGCATTGGCACCGAACAGCGTGTGCATCACCACACCAATCCGGGACTTCCCCTCGCCGCCGTTGCCCTTGATGAGCAGCATTACCTGACCCCGGGTGCAGGGAATCAGGCAGTAGCCCATGAACTCCTGCAAGGTCAGAATGTCTTCCGGTTCCAGAAGCTCAGACAAAAACCGCAGCCAGACCTCCGGCTGCGGTGCGTTGGGATTGTAGGCAATGGGCAGGCGGTTCAGGCAAAAACCCTTTTCCTCCACAAACCTGCCGTCCAGAAACAGGGTTCCGTTGGCGAGGAAGATACGATCCTGATACTTTTCCAGTTCTCCCCGGTCATAGCACTCCATGCGAATGGCTTCCAGCAGGTTTTTGGCTTTCGTGACCAGCCCGCCGGTAAGGTGCTCCTTGATGTCATCGAACACATCCCGCAGGAGCCGGTCCTTGTCGGTGACGATGCCCTCCGTGGTGAAGAAGTCCTCTCCCTTGCTGAGCATGGGCTGCTTTTCCAGAAAGCAGCGGCAGTATTTGTGTTCGATGATCTTCCCCTTGTCATCCAGCCACTCCGGCGTTTCACTCATGCACATTCTCTCCTTTCTGGCCCATGGATTGAGGATACATAATCAGACAGCCGTTGAATATAGCCCTCCTCGCAGAGCAGCTCCGCTGTTTTTTCTGCCAGAAGCAAATCATTTCCCAGCAGGCAGTCAAGAAAGTGATTGACTGTGGGCAGTGCCTTCATCGCCTCGGCAAAGCGGGGATGGATTGGGTCACCGGGTCTCTCAGGATGATACCGCAGCTGCCAAATGCGAAGGTACCGGAGATATTCCCGCAAAACGCAAATGCAGAGCCGCTCCCTGTCCCGGGGTGGCTCTGCATGAAGTGTGTGAATATCTGATTGTGTTGGCGGTCTGGAATTGATGCCGAAATCCTCGGCAAGTTTTTCTGTGGCATCCTTGAGGCTGATGCCAAACAGTCTTGCGGTAAAGTCGATGACATCTCCGCTGGCTCCGCAGCCGAAGCAGTAGAAGCGATCATCCACTTTCATGCTGGGGTTGTGATCCTCATGGAAAGGGCATCGCGTCATGCCGCTTTGGTTGACAGACAGCCCATACCTTTCGGCTGCCTGCCTCGTTGTCACAGTTTGTTTTACAGTTTCAAAAAAATTCAAATTATCGCTCCTACAAAATTCAAATTATCGCTCCTCCATTGTTATTGCACTTTGTTCGATTCTGTGTTAGAATATACGAACACTTGTTCTAAGGTTGTAATCCTGCAATGGCTCCTTTCCGACACTGGTAGTTGCCCTTTTGGGCGTGTCTTGGATTACCCCCTCACTAATAGGAGAAATGGGAGGGGGAAAACGGAACCACTCGCAGAAAAATTTTCAAAAAAATTTTTGGAGGTAAGGGTTGTGGAGAATCTGGAAACTGCGCTGGAACCGGAAGGCACACGAAAAAAGCTGAAGCGGGAGCTTCGGGCAGAAGCCATGACCCGCTTGGAGGAGGCGGCCCGCACAGAAGCAGACTTTGAAAATGTGATATCCTGCTGGGACAAGCTGGACGCAAACCGGGAACGCAAGGAGCGGTATCATGAACCGATCCGGGGAGATATGACACTGGAGAATGGTCTGAAATACAACGGACGGATTTTCCCGGAATGGATGTGCAGCGCAAATTATACTTCTGTCCGGCAGGGGCGCTATCTGGATGTAATCTTCAACTGTCCCCTTGAGCTAAATGAGATGACTGGACATCCGGTGCTTTGCAAAACCTTACAAGAGCTGGATGTGGAATATAAATCACTACTCTTCTTTTTGATTGTACGGGACTGGACACCACAGTCTTATGCGGCAGCTGTGAATCAGACGGACAGGAATGTGCGCAAGAAGATGACCAGACTGATGAACAGAATTCAAAAAGAGCTGTACACAGAGCTTAACGGAAAAACCAATCTGAGCCTGAGAGAAAAAGAATTTTTGACCGAATATGAAAAAGCCGCCCTTGCGGACGGCGAAGAAGTGAGGTGCACGGCATGAAAGACTTGTTCAAACACGCCAGCTCCAGCTGGGTCAAATACGACCGGTATGAATGGAAGAAGGATAAGAACAACAAATTCTATATCACCCCGGCACCCAACGCTATGCCAAAAATTTATGATCCCCTGAAGGAGTATCAGCAGATGGTGCTGGACGCGCTGAATGTGGGTCTGATGATACGCACTTCCTCCAAACGAAAAATCCGGGAAGCCATTATGGAGTTTGTCACCAAATACGGTTTGCTTGGCCTGATGACAGCGCTGCCCACCACGCCATCCTTCATCGACTACAAAGCTGTCTATCTCCCCACCAACCATTTTCTCCGGGAGGAAGTGATGGACACACAGAAATATCTTTTCTATTTCTTCCCCTTCGAGAAGCCGGACTTTTTCAAGAACGGAAAAGACTCACTTTGGAATATCAAACAGGACCGCACCATGATTGCGCTGGCAATGACGTTCCGCAAAGAGCCAGAGGCACAGGTCATGTGCTTCATGCGGAACTATGCGGAGCGCTATGATTGGTTGGAGCAAACCTTTCAAGACTGGTCATTCACTTTCCTAAGCAGCTTCCTGTTCTATGAAGAGGACGAGGAAATGGACGAAGATACCAGAGATATTTACCGTCAGGGCATGGCGGCGTTCGGAGGAATCGCACCGAACTACCACATAGAGTTATGGGAGCGTCCCACCATTGTGTGGGATTTTCATTCCCTGCTGTTGGCAATTCAGATGATGTTCAGCTTCATGCTGGCAGACGAAACCTCCAGCCTGCGGCTTTGCAAGTACTGCATGAAAGCATTCTTTGCAAAGAGCGATGACGAGGATTTCTGCAGCCCTGCATGTGAAGCAAACTACGAAAAGGAAAACGAGAAGTAACGTCGCTTCGGCGGGACGGGGGATTGATATCCCTTTGGCTCCCCCGGTGATGCTGCTGCGCTCCAAGAATTTCTTCCGAAATTCTCTCCGCTCCGCCGCATCACCTACACCCGAACAGGCGGATTCTGCTAGCGCAAACTCCTGGGCTTCTCGTCCGGGAGGACGCAGAATCCGCCTGTTCTGTGGCTGACTGAAAGCGCTTGTTCCTGCCCCGAACAACCCCTTTCCGCCACCCACGGTCGCCAAAGGTATAACACACTAGACTTTGCGGGCAAAGTCGTGTGCCACGAAACCGCCGGTTTCATTGGATTCTTCCTGCCACGGAGGGTGCTACCCTCCATTGGATGCCTCCCGCCAAGGCAGCGTGTCCCCTTTGGATTCTCCAGCCAACAGGGTGCTCCCCGCCCCTATTGGAAACCCCGCGCCAAAGGAACTGCCATCCCTTTGGAATCCCAGCTCGTTTTGAAATGAGTACCCACAAATAGAAAAAGGTTTGTGGGCATTCATTTCAAAACGTAAAAATCCCCAGAGCTTCATCCGATAAGGAGATAAAGTCCTGGGGGTTTTCACGCTAAAATATCACAGGCCTCTGACCAAGCTCTGGGAATTCTTGCGCTTTAATATGCGTTTCCAAAAACGCACTTGTTTCATCCATCAAACGAATGCTCTATCCGACCAGCCTGCCGATTCCTTTCTCAATCTGCAGGATGCTTTCGGGGGTATGATCATGCTTCCGCTTCCTTGGATGCGGAAATATGCTGCCGAGCAAGCTGAATGAATTTTCTCAGCACATCATCACCGGGATAAGGTTTATAGAACATTCCGAAGGATACCTCCGGCGCGCCCGCCAGTGGCAGGGCGGTCAGCGGAGCATCCCGGGGCACTAGAAATTTTGGAATGACAGCAGCGCCGAAGCCTGCCTGCATCAGGACAATGGCCGCCTCAACGGAGGTGCAGAAGTGAACATCCATCGGGCTTTTCCCCGCCGCAAGCTCCCACTGGAGTTTGGCGGCATCTGGAATCAGATTGATCTGGTTACAGAAAATCAGGGGCTGTTCCTTTAGATCCGATATGGAAACGCCTTCCCGCTGTGCCAGCGGATTGCTGCTGTCGCAGGCGCAGACAATGGGGCTTTTCAGCAATTCCGTGAAAGTCAGCCTGCTGTGTTCCTTTTTTCCGACATTGATGTCGAAAATCACATCCACCGTTCCGTTTTCCAGAAGGGCATACAGCTGTTCGTGAGGTACCACCACAAGGTGGGGATGAAGATTCGGGTATAGCGCGCCCAGGGCCTTCAGGCTGTCCGAAAGCAGGGTCAGCTGCGCATAGCTGCTGCACCCTATGGAAATCTTTTCCACAGGACGCTCATCCGGGTTGTGGAAACGCAGCTTCGCCTGGGCAGCGATGGCGACCATGCTCTGGGCATCGGACAGGAAGGACTGACCCTCCGCCGTGATTTCCACCAGACGGGTCGTCCGCCGGAAGAGCTGCACATTTAGTTCCGTTTCCAGTGACTTGATCTGATGGGTGATGGCA
>JAXEMQ010000036.1:0-4892 GCA_034099845.1 Faecousia sp. | reverse complement strand
AAAGCGGCGATAAAGGCAGGCATGGACCCCTCAAAGGTCTCCTCCACCATTTCGTTGAGCCGGGAGGACTGTACCTGCTCCTTGGTGACCAGGGTGGATACCACCGCGTTTTCGTTCTTCACAATCCCCCGCTCGGACAGTCTGCGGATAACGGTATAGGTCGTTGCCTTGGACCAGCCCAGCTGCTCCTTGCACAGGCTCACCAGCCTGGTGGAATTTACCGGCTCGTGCTCCCACAGCAGCAGGCAGAAGCGGTATTCACTTTCAAAAATCCTGGGTGTTTCCATGGTGCTCCTCCTTATCCGTTCCCAAATTTCTTGATCAAGTCTTCCCCGTTGCAGGTCATGTTTTCTCCGCCATAAATCCGGAAGATCGGGGCTTCATTCCATTCATCTCCCAGGTTTTCAAAGGTGTTGCCGTCCACACGGACATCCTGGCACTGGGAGAACTCCACACCGCCTACGCTGCAATCGTGGATATGATTGTTGATTACCTGCATATTGCGGCTGTTGGTGCCGATTACGCCCAGGGTGCCGCAGCCGTAAAGGTCGCAGTCCTCCACCAAAATGTCCTGTGAGTTTACATAATGCAGGACGCCACCCATGCAGGATCCGGGCTCCCGGGTATGGCCAACGGTGATATGGGTTACATAGATATTGGCGCAGTTTTCAAAGGTGACTACATCGGCGTATCTGGGCACGCAGGAAAGGGTCTGATCGGTCCGCACCTCACCGCCGCCCCGGACAGTCATATTGCGTACATTCTGAATGACCAGCTCCGGACCATCGAAGGGATCGTCCCAGCGATAGTAGTCGCCGCCAGAGCTTCCATAGTTTGCCGCGGTGCTGAAATCGATGAGCCGGGCATCCACAATGATCTCCGTGTCCGGCCCGATGGCACTGAGGAATTCGTCCGCAGTAGACACATGGACGGTTTTCTGGTTTTCTGTGATGACGCTTTCGGCAACACCCGCAGCTTCCTCCGGCACCGTAACGGCATCCACAATTTTCGCGGGTGCCTGGGTTTCCGTAGGGACCGTTTCCGGCTGGGTGGCCTCCTGCGTCGTTTCCGGGGTGCGCTCCGTGGGTGTCGGAGCCGCGGCGGGCTTTCCGCCGCAGCCGGCAAGCAGCAGCGCAATCAGAAGGATACTGAATAGACGTTTCATGGAAATGCTTCCTTTCTGCAGCAATTAGGTTTAACACGTTAGACTTTATGCGCAAAGTTTAACACATTAAACCTCGCTTGTCAAGAGGGATAAGGATTTCTTAACCCGCGGGATAGCAATCATGATTTGGAATGAGTGCTTTGAAAAACACGGAATGATACACGCGTATTTCAAAGTAATCTTTCAAAATATCCCCGAAGGGGATTCCCCAACTGTCCATGATCAACCGAGCTTATTCTCCCTTTTCATCCTGAAGGCCCGGTGCGGATTGCTCCGCACCGGGCCTTGGGTTTAGGTAAGATTCAGTTTTTTGCTGGTCAGGTAGTAGATGAAGAAATAGCAGCCAGCCATCACCGCCAGGGACGTAAGATCCATAACCGCCAGAGTTCCCGCAAAGGTTTTCACCGCCGCGCCGGCCAGGAAGCATCCAAAGCCGACGGATCTAAGAACACCGACACCGTAATACACCGCCACAGCCACCAGAATGGGGTGCTTTTTCGCGGCCATGGCGCCGATGGTTACCGCCAGCATCAACAGGAGCAGCTGGCTCAGACACATCAGCAGCATCATCAGCAGAACTCCCAGAATCTCCCCCAGATGGGGTGCCAGCTCATGGAGTGCCTGGCCCAGGGAGGACCACAGCATGACCCAGTCGGCCCTTCCCAGTTCCCGCCAGGGAAGGGCAAGAGACGCGACTGCCATCGCCAGGAACACCGCCACGAAGGCCGCCAGAACCGTGAGAAAAATATCCCAGACGCTTACCAGGATCCCCGACAGCATCAGCTGGTGGTGATTCACCGGGAGGGTATAGGTAAGATAGCCCTCCTCCGTAAACCTGCTGCGGTAAAACCGCCACAGCGCATAGAAGACGCTGGCGGCGCAGGACAAGGCCACGGCAACCACGCAGACCACCACAAGAATCGTCAGCAAAACAAACAGCGCATCGCTCCCCGTGTTTTCCGCCATATAGAACAGGCCCAGACTTGCCGAGCCGATCAGCAGACCGGAAATCAGAATTACGGCGCACAGCAGGCCAATGGTCTTCCGGCTGGCACGCCACTCATTTTTCAACAATTTGGTAAACATTTGAAAACCTCCCGAAACAGTTCATCCAGAGAAGAGCCGGTCTGCTCTCTCACTTCATCCGCCACACCCTGACGGATCACCTTCCCCTGGTGCAGGAACAGATATTCATCCAGCACCCGCTCCACATCGGAGATAAGGTGGGTGGAAATCAGCACCGTAGCAGTGGGGTCGTAGTTTGTAAGAATGGTATTGAGGATGTAATCCCGGGCCGCAGGGTCAACGCCGCCGATGGGCTCATCCAGAAGATACAGCCTGGCTTTGCGGGACATCACCAGCACCAGCTGCACCTTCTCCTGATTGCCCTTGGAAAGGGTTTTCAGTCTGGCATCCGGGTCGATTCCCAGGGCTGCCAGCATCCGCTCGGCTCTGTCCCGCTGGAAATCGCTGTAGAAATCCTGGAAGGTGTCCAGCACTTCCCGGATCCGCTGCTGCCGGTTCAGATAGGTTTTGTCCGGCAGATAGGATACCAGCGCCTTGCTGGCAGGCCCGATGGGCTCCCCGCAGACCCGAATCTCTCCGGAGCTGGGCGTCAGCAGGCCCGCGGCCAGCTTGATAAAGGTGGTTTTTCCGCTTCCGTTGGGTCCCAGAAGACCCACAATTTTCCCCTGGGGCAGTTCCAGATCCACTCCATCGAGGGCGGTTGTTTTCTGATAGCGTTTTGTAAGGCCCACGGCCTTTAATACACAGTTTTCCATTATGCATCCTCCTGTTCTTCCAACAGCATTAACCGCTGAGCTGCCTGGGCCGGACTCAGTCCAAAGACCCGGAATTTTTCCGCGCATTCCCGGGCCAGTTCCAGAATGCTCTGTTCCTTCATTTCTTCCAATACGGTTTCCTCCTCCGTTACCCGGCGGCCGCTGGTGCCGCCGCTGACCAACAGTCCCTCCCGTTCCAGCTCCGTAAGCGCCCGCTGAACGGTATTGGGATTCACCTGCGCCTGGGCCGCCAGATCCCGCACCGAGGGGATTTTCTGTCCCGGTGACAGCTCCCCCGTGAGGATTCCGCCCCGGATCAGCGCCATGATCTGCTGGTATACCGGCCGATCGCCCACAAATTTCCAGTTCATTGCTTCCTCCTTGTATTACTGTATTAGTGTATTAATACAGTAGCACTGTTCTTTCTTGTTGTCAATACCCAAAATAAAAAAATTTCCCAAAGCCGGGAATTTGGCTTTGGGAAACACATCTTTAAGGCAGCACCGCATAATGGGGCAAGGAGATTCGGCCAGTGTTTTGACCCGAGCGAAAGTATGGAAAATGCGGGAATACTGGGTGTATTTCCCATTTTTCATACTGCACGATTGGGGCAAAAGCTCCGCCGAAGCCCGCAGCTCCCACCTAAGCGGTGTTGCCATAGTAAATTTTCGCCGGGGTGCCCAGCTTCTTTTCCAGACAGTAGGCCCGAACCAACGGAGAGGGGCGGTACATTTTGTAAAATTCCCGGATTTCCCGGGGAATTTCGAAGAAGGGAGTGGTGTCGTCCAGTTCCTGCTTTACCAGCTCCTCGCAGAAAACGCCGGAAAGCTCCGCTGCCGTCATGGGCTGATGAGTTCCGGGGTTCAGCAAGGGCGCAGGCTTGTTTTTCATGTCCGCCCGGAGGTTATACCATGCGGTAGGCATCTCGTTTTCGTTCAGGTAGATTTTGTAGGGAATGTTCTGGGTTGTCATGGTGGGTTCTCCTTTCTGTGTTGGCGGGACAGGAAAAATCCTGTCCCAAAGCAAATTCCTTGCTGGGACAGGATGGAAAATCCTGCGGTGCCACCCGGCTTGACGCATAAACTGCGCCCACTTTGCGCGTACCAACATACGCTGACCTTTGATAACGGAGCGCCCCGCTCCGGCGCGCATACTCAGGGGATCCCCCTTTCTGGTTGCCCTCGGAAGTCCATTGGGCCGATCCTTTTCTGCCGCGATTACAGCACCCGCGGCTCTCTGGGAGAAAAGGTGGACGGCTTACTCACTCTTCCTCAACGGTTTATCGCAGTAAAGCGTTAAAGCAGGTGTTTGTCAAGCGTGCGTTTGCATTTTTTTCAAAAAGATTTATAGATATGACCATACACCAAACTGATATCGCCGGGTTGCCGTTTTGTTCCGTCTCCGTGTCCAGACCAACGGCAATGGAGATTCTGCCGGTTTAGACGAATCTCCACGATCTGTCCGGCGTGGATCGGTCGGCGGAAGGTTACGTTTCAGCGGAGGCTGTCATAACCTTTCCTTTCACAAAGCCAAGACCCACGATACCGGAGACAGCAAACGGCGGGGCTCTCCGCCCCGCCGTACAGAATTACAGCACTGATTCGTAGATGTTCTCGATGGCATCGCCAAAGTTCTTTTTGTCAAAAGCAGCAGCGATTTCCTCGCTGCGTTTGGAAGCGTCCTCCCGCCACTTGGGGTCGTGCATCACATGGTCGATGGCGTCCAGGAATTCCTCCGCGCTGGTAAACTCGTAGCCGTTCTGGCCCTCCTCCAGCACCTCGTCCAGGCACTCGTCCTGCCGGCACAGCAGGGGCAGGCCATTGGCCGCGGCCTCGATGTAGGTCAATCCCTGTGTTTCACTGGTGGACGCGCTGACGAATACATCCCCCAGCTGATAGTAGTTCTGAACCTCGGAGGGCTCAACCATGCCGGTGAAAATCACATAG
>JAXEMQ010000175.1:0-12734 GCA_034099845.1 Faecousia sp. | reverse complement strand
AGGTTGGTGTGCTCCTTGCCGGGGACCATCCGGAAATCGTGGACACCCAGCCGCAGGTCCAGGGTGTGGAGAATCTGCTCCACCCGGATGTGCATCCGGTCCAGCTCGGGATCGTCGGTGACAACGGGGTCATAGTGGATCACCAGATGGACGCCGTGGCTTTTCAGGCACTCCCGCTCCATGTCGTCAATCAGCTCGTGGCATTCCATGGGATCCTCCCGGCAGTCCATTTCCACATGGATGCTGGCAAACCGCTGGCCGGGGCCGTAGTCGTGGACCATCAGGTCGTGGAAGCCCAGCACCTTGGGGTTATCCCGGATGTAGTCCACCAGCTTCTCCCGGAGCTCCGGGTCCGTGCCCTCGCCCAGCAGGGGGGAGATGGTTTCCTTGGCAAGGCCGACGCCGCTGTAGAGGATGAACAGACACACGGCAAGACCCATATAGCCGTCTACCCGCAGCTTTGTGAAATACTCCACCAGGGCGGCCACCAGCACGGCGGAGGTGGTGATTACATCGTTGCGGCTGTCGGCAGCGGTGGCGGCCAGGGTGGCGGAATGGATCTTCTTCCCCAGGGCGCTGTTGAACAGGGACATCCAGAGCTTGACCAGAATGGAGCCCACCAGCACGGCGGCGGTGACCCAGCCGAAGTCCACGGAGGCCGGGTGGAGGATTTTATCCAGAGAGGTTTTGCCCAGCTCCACGCCGATAATCAGAATCAGGGCGGACACGGCAAGGCCGGACAGATACTCATACCGGGCGTGGCCGAAGGGATGGTCCTCATCCGCGGGACGCTCCGCCAGCCGAAAGCCCAGCATGGTGACCACGGAGCTGGTGGCATCGGACAGGTTGTTCATGGCGTCGGCGGTGATGGATACGGAGCCTGTGAAAAGGCCCACGGCCAGCTTGCCGGAAAACAGCAGGATGTTGCAGAGAATGCCCACAACGCCTGCCAGCTGGCCGACGGCTGCGCGGACCTTGGAATCCTCCAGATCCTCGGAATTCCGGACAAAAGTGCGAAGAAGCCAGTTAGTCATAACAAATTCCTCCTAAAACGGAAAGCAGCACCGCATATCTGGCGCCGGCCTCGCGCCGGCGGTTCCCAAATGCGGTGTTGCGGGTGTGCGGTATAGAATGGAGTCATTATACAGGATGCGGGAGAAAATAGCAAGGGGGAAATGGAAAAAGAAACCTGCCGCTCCTGCCTGCCCGGCAGACGGAATGGATTATTCCGCCTTTCGGGAGTCAAAGAGGGTGCATCCCATGAGCCACAGCGCGGCAAAGAGATAGAAGGGCTGATCCGTGGCGCCTACACTGGCACCGAGGCAGGCAAAGGTGCCCCAGAGACCAAACCGGAGCCGCCACAGAGGACTGCCCAGGGAGACCTCCTTCGCGGCCTGCTGATAGGCAAAGGCGGCCAAAAGAAGCGCCGCCAGCAGCGAAAAAACATAGTTCTGCATCTGGGGCATCCGGCTCCATACCTGGTAGGAGGCCACCAGCCGGGCGATAAAGCCGATGCAGACCAGAGCGTTCAGACACAGGGAATCCTTTTTTCCCCGGGCCCGGAAAAAGCCCAGGATCACCAGGGCGGCGCAGGACAGGTAGCGGGTGAGCTGGAAGATTCCCCACAGCAGCGGGGCCACACAGGCGGCGCGCTGCTGGGGCAGCAGCAGACCCAGGGCCAGAATCCAGTTGGAATAGGCGGAAAGCCTGGGCGCCGCCTGAAGCTCCGGCTCCCGGGCAAGGGACAGCAGGACCATGGCCAGCAGGGTCACCGCCGGCAGAAGAAGCGCCAGGGGATTTCCGGGGATCAGCAGCCCCTGGACATCGGTATACAGGGTGTACATCCCCCTGCGCAGCGCCATGGCCGCCAGTCCCAGCAGGGGGGCGGCGATATAAAGCTTGGAACGGTTCATGGAAATCTCCTTTCCGGAAAGGTCAGGCGGCGGCGATCAGAGCCACCACAGCGGCCAGAATGGGCTGATGGAGCAGGTAAATGGTCAGGCTGTGCCGCCCGCACCATTGGAGAAAGGGCAGCGGTGGATGTTCTGTGGGGAACCGGCTTTCCTTCTGACCGTACAGTCTTCTGCCCAGCAGGGCCCCCAGAAGGAAATACCCCAGGTTGGGAAACAGGGGGAAAAAGTCGGAGGAGGCAAAGCCATAGGGACAGAAGCCCAAAACCGTCAGCCAGGGGAAGGAAAAGCCCTTTGTGCGCAGCCACAGCCCCAGGGTGATCATTCCAAAAGCCAGGAACGCCAAAAGGCCGTTGCTGCCCTTTCGGAACAGGGGCCAGAGCAGCATAGAGGTACCCAGACAGTGGAGGACCCCATAGTAGATGATGATGTCCTTCCCCGCCGCCCCCAAAAGATACATCCCCACCGTGGCGGCGGTGCACAGAAAGCCGCAGAGAAACACCTGCAGGCCCCGTTTCACCGGATGGCGGCCCAGGGTGACGCTGATGCCGGAGATCAGCAGAAACAATGCGCCATAGTTGTTTTTAAAGAGCAGATACCACTGGGGCTGATCCCAGTTCCAGACACCGAAGAGATCCACCAGATCGTAAATAAGATGGATGCCGACCATGCCCAGCAGGGCCAGCCCCCGCAGAGCATCCAGCTCCCAGATTCGCTTTTTCATCACACCTCCAGAGCGTTGTTGGCTTCTTCCTCCAGCACCCGGTAGGCCACCTTGCCGACCAATGTTTTGGGAAGCTCTTTGCGGAACTCGATTTCCCGGGGCATGGCGTATTTGGCGATGCGGCTGGCGCAGTAGGTAAGGATCTCCTGCTTCAGCTCCTCCGTGGGCTCCACCCCGGGCATGGGCACCACATAAGCCTTGACCCGCTGGACCCGGTAGGGATCCTTTACGCCGATGACGCAGCTGAGCAGCACCTTTTCGTTGGCATCGATGATGTTTTCCAGCCGGGAGGGGTAGACATTGTAGCCGGAGGTGATGATCATCCGTTTGATGCGCTGGCGGAAGTAGACAAAGCCGTCCTGATCCATGTAGCCCAGGTCGCCGGTATGGAGCCAGATCCGTCCGTCATGGTGGCGGCGCAGGGTGTGCAGGGTTTCCTCCATGTTGTCCATATAGCCGATCATCACCGTGGGGCCGGAGACGCAGATCTCGCCCTCGGTATTGGGATCCACCTCGGTGGTGGTGCCGGGCGCGACGATCTTATAGTAGGTATCGGGGAAGGGGACGCCGATGGAACCCTTGCGGGCGTAATCCTTGGGGGTCAGGCAGGAGGCGGTGACGCATTCGGTGGTGCCGTAGCCCTCCCGGATCTGTTGGGTGCAGCCGTGTTCGTGGAGGAAGGCGTCCACCTTCTTTTTCAGCTCCGGGGACAGGCTGTCGCCGCCGGAGAAGATGCCCCGGAGGAAGCTGAGATCCGCGTTTTCCAGGTCCTCCGCCCGGAGCAGGGCCTCGAACAGGGTGGGCACACCGGGAATCAGGTTGGGCTTCTGCTTCACCAGGGTATGCGCATAGGTCTTCACATTGAACTGGGGAATGAGCACGCAGGTGCCCCCGGCAACCAGAGGGGTATGGATGCCGATGCCCAGGCCAAAGCCGTGGAACACGGGCATGACGGAGAGCATCTTCATATCGGAGATTTCCTCCATGGTGAAGCCGGAGGCGGCGATGGTCTGCAGGGCCAGGGCGTTGAAGTTCAGGTTGGAGAGCATGATGCCCTTGGTGGTGCCGGTGGTGCCGCCGGAGTAGAGAATGGCGCCGCAGTCCTCACAGGTTCCCTTCTCGGGCTCCAGGGCCACATCCTTTCCGGCCTTTACCATGTCCTGCCACAGGGTATACCCGGTTTTGGGCAGCTTTTTGATGGCCCGGGCCCCTTTGGTCATGGGATACAGCACGCTCAGGGGCAGGGGCAGCTCCTCGGCCACTCTGGCAATGAGAATTTCCGTGGGATGTTCCAGCTGGGGCAGGATTCCGGCCACCTTGTAGTAGAACTGGTCCAGAGTCAGGATGGCTTTGCTTTTGGAGAAATTCAGATAGAAGGCGATCTCCTGGGCGGCGGACAGGGGGTGGATCATATTGGGGACGGCGCCCAGGTAATTGAGGGCGTAGAAGCAGTCCAGAGCCTGGGGGGTGTTGGCCATGCAGATGGTCACCTTATCCCCCTGCCGGATGCCCATTTTGTAAAGACCCTTGGCAGCGGCATGGATCCGGCCCAGAAATTCCCGATAGGTGGTCTTTTTGCCCATGAATACATAGGCGATGTGGTCGGGCTTGCGTTTGGCGGCAGCGGCCACCATCTGATACATGGTCTTGTGGGGATAATCCAGGGAGGCAGGCGTATTGCCGTAATATTTCAGCCAGGGAGCGGATGCGGAGATACCCATCTTGTTTTATTCCTTTCTTTACCGGCCCGAATGGGATGACGTATAAGCACAATATTGCAATTATACCACTGTTTGCCCCGCATTTCCAGTCCCGAAAAGAGAAAAACCTTTGTACTTGTAAAATCCTTTCGGTGACGGTATAATGGGAGCAGACTATATTTGGAGGAACGCAGTATGCTTTTGGGTTCAATCACGATTCTTTCCGCGGCGGCGGTTCTGTGGGCCCTGCTGGGCGGAGTGGGCATTCCGGCGGCAGTGGGAATCTTTGCGGGAAGCTGGGTGGGGCTGGTTGCCCTGGCATTCCTGTTCCTGTGGGCAGTGACGGCGGTGGTAAACCAGGAGGTTCCCCAGGAAACGGACAGCAAGTTCTACCGCTGGCTGACAAAGCTCTATATTCCGGCCATTTTCACCATCCTCGGGATGAAGATCGATCTGCGGGGCCGGGAGCTGGTGCCCACGGAGGGCAGATTCCTGATGGTGTGCAACCACCTGAGCATTCTGGATCCGGTTTTGCTGCTGGGCTGCTTCCCCAAGGCCCAGCTGGCCTTTATTTCCAAGAGGGAAAACGCGGAAATGTTCATCATCGGCAACCTGATGCACAAGCTCATGTGCCAGATGATCAACCGGGAAAACGACCGGGAGGCTCTGAAAACCATCCTCAAGTGCATTCAGATGATCAAGCAGGATCAGGTTTCCGTCTGCGTGTTCCCCGAGGGCTACACCAGTCTGGATGGAAAGCTCCACCACTTCCGCTCCGGCGTATTCAAAATCGCCCTGAAGACCCAGGTGCCCATCGTGGTATGTACCCTGAAAAACACGGAAAAGGTCTTCCATAACGCCCTGCGGCTGAAAAAGACCCCGGTTCCCATGCACGTTGTGGGGGTCATCCGGCCGGATACCTTCGGGGGCCGCACGGCAGTGGACATTGGCGCCCAGGCCTACGATATGATGCTCGCCGACCTGGGGGAGGATTTCCGCCCGGAGGAACCCACGGAAGAATGAGAAACGGCACTGCCCAAAGCCGGGCAGTGCCGTTTTTTGAATTGACAATTGACAATGAACAATTGACAATGATGGCATCCCTTTGCGGTGATTGAAATAAATGGATTAGGAAGTCCGGAAAATGTACAGAAACCTTCCGGTTTCACAATATTTTTATTCATCCCCGGAGGGGATTCCTTCTTCCCCGGATCAGGATGGGGCTTTCGTGGTGTTTTCGTCGCACATCTGCCAGAAGGAGAGCATGGCCTTTTGGCAGGTTTCGGGCTCCACCGCGTAGCTCATGGCGTGGGTGGCGCCGGGGACAACCACCAAATACCGGGGGGCGGCGCAGCTGAGATAATTGTCATAGGTCATTTGGATGGGCACAAAGCGGTCCTCCGTGCCGTGGACGAAAAGCACCGGAATGGTGTTTTGCTCCATGGCGGTGCGGGTGGAGTAGGCGGAAAGACCCTGGCGGAGCTTCCGGCGGAAGGACAGGTCGGTGCACACCTGCCGCAGAGGCCCAACGGACATATGGAGATTCTGCTCTGTAACGTGCTTCCAGATGGCCTTTGGGGAGGTAAAGCCGCAGTCCGCCTGGATGCCCTTGACGCTTTCGGGAAGCGGCTCCCCAGCGGCCATCAGCACCGTGGTGGCACCCATGGAAATGCCGCTGAGGTAGATGGGAAGACCGAAATTCCGACTGTCTGCCCACCGGGCCCAGGACAGGCAGTCCTTCCGTTCCAGCAGGCCGAAGCCGATGTAGTCTCCCTGGCTGTTTCCCTGGGCACGTTGCTCCACATAGAGCACGTCACAGTTGTGGCTGTGCCAGAAGGGGGCGACCAGACAGAAATCCCGGTCCCACCCGGACCGCCAGCCGTGGAAGGCGATGATCAGCCGTCGGGGGTTTTCGCATCGGACCAGGTGGCCCACCAGCTCCAGTCCGTCGAAGGAACGGATGGTGACGGTTTCGGAGGGCATCTGGGCAAGGGCCTTGGCGGCGGCATCCCGGCGGGCAAGGAAAGCTTTGTCCTTTTTTCCGCCGGAGATGTTGAGATACTTCCCATAGGCCGGGAACTTCCGGTTCATGGCCAGACCGGACAGGGCGTGGGCCGCGCCGCAGGTAAGGGCCGCCGCTCCGGCGCCCACACCCGCCGCGGCGGTAAGCACCTTTCTGCGCAGCCTGTGTTTTGTTTGATTCATCATAGGTTTCCCGCCTTTCGGAATGGTTTGGGTCCAGTATACAGCAGAACCGGGGGAAATGATGAAAGAATCCGTTAATTTTCCTCAATAAGGGCCCGGAATACGGGCAGACTCCGCCGGATCATATCGTAGCTTACGCAGTAGCAGATCCGGAAATACCCGGGGCAGCCGAAGCCGTCACCGGGGACCAGCAGCAGGTCCTTCTGCTTGGCCTTTTCGGAGAAGGCGTTGGCATCCCCGCCGGGGGCCTTGATGAAAAGGTAGAATGCGCCGTCGGGCTTGGCCATTTCATAGCCCATGGCGGTGAGTCCCTCGTAGAGGGCTCTGCGGTTCCGGTCGTAGCTTTCCAGGTCCGGCCGAAGGTGCGCGCACCGGGCGATGACCTTCTGCATCAGGCTGGGGGCGCAGACATGGCCTGCTCCTCTGGCGGCGCCGGCCACGGCGGCATACAGGGCCTTCCCGTCAGCAGCGCCGGAGGGCACATAGACATAGCCGATCCGCTCCCCGGGCAGGGATAGGGACTTGGAATAGGAATAGCAGACAATGGTATCCCGATAGATGGCGGGAACGAAGGGAACCTCCACCCCGTAGGCCAGCTCCCGGTAGGGCTCGTCGGAGATGAGATAGATGGGGTGGCCATAGACAGCCGCCTTCTGTTCCAGAAGGGCGCCCAGAGCGGTCAGCGTCTGACGGGTATAGACCACGCCGGAGGGGTTGTTGGGGGTGTTAATGAGGACGGCCTGGGTGCTGCCGGTGATCATGGCCTCCAGCCGGGAGAAGTCGATCTGGAAGCCGGGAATATCCGGAGGCACCACCTTGAAGATGAGCCCTGCTTCTTCGGCGAAGGGCTTGTACTCCGGGAAATAGGGGGCAATGGTCAGAATTTCCCCGCCTGGAACGGCCAGGGCCCGGAAAACGCTGACCAGCTCCGGGGCGGCTCCGCAGCCCAGGAAGAATTCCTCCGGTTTTGTGGAAACACCATAGCGGGTGTTCAGATCGTCGGAAATGGCGGTCCTCGCCTCCAGATCACCGGCGGCGGAGGTATAGCCGTGGACCAGCAGGGAGTCCATATCCGTGAGGACATCCCGGATGGCCTGGTTCACCTGAGGGGGAGAGGGGATGGAGGGATTGCCGATGGAGTAATCAAACACATTCTCCGGCCCCACAATGGGAGCCCGGCTGCGGCCGTACTCAAACAACTCCCGGATGCAGGAACGGTTGGCGCCCAGCGCATAGGCTTTTTCGTTGATCATACGCTTACCTTCTTTCCCGGGCAAGAGAGCGTGCCCGCTTGAATTTGCTGTCCGGTTCGGAAACCAGACCATAATCCTTTTCCAGCTGCTGCCCAAAGGCGAGAACATCCGCGTCCTCCCCGGACTTGAGCTCCGCCTCCAGCTCCAGCAGCGGCAGGGTTCCCCTGGGGCCCAGAAGCTGGCCCTGGTCCAGCGCCAGCTCCAATTGGCTCTGACCGAAGCGCACCGTGGAAACCTGCCGGGTGAAGCCGGCGGCGCAGAGCTGTGTAAGCCCTTCCTCCGCCAGAAGCAGGAGCTCCTCCGGCGCGCCCAGGGCGGCCAGCCTGGGAAGGGCCTGCCGGATGTCCCCCTCGGCCACCTCCCACTCCCCCCGGCCGCCATTTTCTCCGGGGGTTTTCAGGGTGCACAGGCTGTGCCCATTTTCCAGTCTTCGGCGCAGCATCCATTTTCTGGCGGACAGAGCGCCGGATGGGGTATCGTAATAGACGGTTTCCATGACGATGGTGTCCATGGGCCCAAATTTGCGGGCGATGGCATCCCTGGCTGTTTCCGTCAGCCGGTATTTTACCTCAAATTCTCTGGCCATACTTCCTCTTGGGGGGTTTCCGGGATTTTCCTCCGGCAAGCGATACAAATCGGGGTCATGGGCCCCGGGTTTCGGTTCCGGACAGGGAGCGGAAGAAAAAAACAGCCCCCTAATTGGGATTTTTACAATCTTAAAGCCATTATACCTCGAAGAATTTTCCATTGCAAGGGGCTTTCATCCGACGAAAACCGTTGTCCGTGCTATGTTACCATTTCCCTACAAAACAGGAAAGGGGTATACGAATGATGGTATCGGGGATCCTCCTCAAGGGGAAACGGAGACTGGACGCGCTGGCCATGGAGCCGGGACTCCGGTGGGCAGGACAAGGGGTGCTGTACGGAGGAGGCGCGCTGGTCATCAGCGCCATTGGCTGGCAGCAGTGCCCGGTGCCTGCGGCGGCGGTGCTGGCGGCGGTGAGTCCGGGGTGGAAAAGCCTGGCGGCCTGCCTGGGGGCGGCCCTGGGCTACACCCTTTTCTGGCCCGGAAGGGAGGGCGTCATCTGGACGGCCCTGTACTTTCTGTTTGGAATTGCCCTGCGGTTGGGGGAAAAGACGGATTTTTTTCCGTTGGCAGCCGGCAGTGTGATGATCCCGGCCCTGACGGGGACGCTGCTGCGGCTGCCGATGCTGACCTGGATGATCCAATCCCTGTGGGGCGGGGCTGCCGGGGCCCTGTTCTTTCTGCTCCGCAGGACCGGGGAGCCCCTGGCCTATTGGAGCGTCGGCGCGCTGGCAGTCCGGGGGCTGGTGGCGCTGAAGGCCATACCCCTGGCCTGCTTTCTGGCGGGGGCCGGGTGCGCCTGTGTTCCGGGAGCCGTACTCTTGGGTCTGGCCCTGGAAACAGGAGGGATCCCCGGAATGACGGCAGGCTTGTGCGTGGCCCTCCTGCTGAAAAGTGCCCCGGTGCCGGCCTCCTGGCGGCGGCTGGGGGCCCCGGCAGTGGGAGCGGCGGTGGGAATGGCCCTGGGGCACAGCCGGCAGCTCGGTGTCTTTCTGGGCATCTGCCTGGGGGGCGCGGCGGCAGCCTATCTTCCCTGGCAGCCCTTGCAGCAGTCCAGCGGCGAGGCGCGGGTGCAGCTGGAGCAGGCGGCAAGAGCCCTGGGCAGGATGCAGCGGGCACTGCTGGAGCTGCCGGCGGAAAGGGAGGATCCCCGGGACGCGGTGGAAAAGCTGCGGCAGGACGCTTGTGAGGAGTGCCCAAAAGCGGAGGGCTGCCGCCAGAGGCTGGAAATGGACGAGACTCCCTTCCGGGATCCGCTGGCCTTCTCCTGCCCCAGGACGGGACGGGTGATGCGGTCCGCCCGGCGGGTGCGGGAGCAGCTGCGTCTGGTGCAGATGCAGCACCGCAGGCTCAATGAATACCGGATGGCGCTGGCTCAGCAGTATGGGATGCTTTCCCTGTACCTCCAGCGGGTGGCGGACAGGCTGCCTCTGGGAGGCTATTTGGGCCGGATCCGGTATCGGGTGGCCGTGTCGGTGCGCTCCCGGGCGAAGGCAAAGGTAGACGGAGACCGGTGCGCGGCCTTCCCCGGCCTGGGGCCCAGGTTTTACATACTGCTGTGCGACGGCATGGGTACCGGTGCCGAAGCGGCAGTGGAGGCGGCCCGGGCGGTGCGGCTTCTGCGGCAAATGCTGACGGCGGGACTGCCCCCCAGGTTTGCCATGGGGAGCCTGAACTCCCAGCTGGTGCTTACCGGGCAGTCCGGCTGCGTCACGGCGGATCTGGCGGAGGTAAGGCTGGATACCGGACAGGCATCCCTCTACAAATGGGGCGCGGCGCCCAGCTGGCTGCTGCGCCGGAAGGAGACGGTCAAATTAGGCGATGTGTCACTGCCGCCGGGACTCAGGATCTCGGAAAGCGGAGAACGGGTTGCAAGGCTATCCCTGTGCAGGGGAGAAACGCTGGTAATGGCCAGCGACGGTGTGGCCTTTGGAGAAACCTTTTCCCCGCCGGAGGGGATCTATCCCACGGGAGCGCTGGCAGAGCTGCTGCTCAAAACCTATGCCGCCCAGGGGGAGGATGATGCCACGCTGGCGGTGATCCGGCTGGAACCCCTGGGAAAAACCGGATAATTTCGCCGCCCCGGTGGAAGACCCGCCGGGGCGGTTTTGCGGGAATACGGGAAGCGGAGAAAAGCAAGGCACCCCGAACGAAAGGGGGATTTTGTGAATTGACAATTGACAATGAACAATTGACAATTATGGTATCCCTTCGGGATGAATTTGAATAATTTTGATTAGGGCAGCACCGCATAATGGGGCAAGGAGATTCGGCGAGAGATTTTGACCCGAGCGAAAGTATGGAAAATGCGGGAATACTGGATGTATTCCCCATTTTTCATACTGCACGATTGGGCCAAAAGATCCGCTGAAGCTCGCAGTTTCCATTGTGCGGTGTTGCCTTAGAATATACAAAAAATTCAAGAGTTCTTCCGGATTATCGAATTTTTTCATTTATCCCCGAAGGGGATTCCTTCATTGTCAATTATCAATTGTAAATTGTCAATTGAGCGAACGCCTTCTTTTACCAACAAGCACCCCTGCTCCGAAAAAACGGAGCAGGGGTGCTTTTAAAAATACAACTCTGCGGCCAGGTTGCCGTGGACATACAGGCAGACAGCCTTGCGCATAAAGGGCTCGGTGACGCCAAAATAGTCCGCCAGCTCCCACAGCTCGGTATAGCCCCGGGCAATGGCATCGTCCAGCTCCCCGACGGGGATCAGCTTTCGGATGGCCCACTTGTCCGCCTGATTCTCATGGCGCTGGCGGGAATCCACGGTGGCATAGATGTTGTAAAAGCTCCCTGTCATACAGTGACCCAGCTCGTGGCCCAGGTGCATCCGCTCCTGGGTGCCGCCGTCCGATACGCAGTCATCCATGCCGATATAACAGGACCCGTCCGGCTCCATCAGGGACATGGAACCGTTTGCCTTCATGGGGTACCGGAGGACGGCAATATTCTCTTTGCGGGCCAGGTCGTACAGTTCCGGTACCTGTGTCATGGCTACTCCTTTTTTGCTTTCCGCTCCTCCCGCTGGCGCACAAAGGCGGCAAAGCTGAGAACTTCGTCATACATGGCATCGGTGATGTCACCGCTGCCGCCGAAAAGGGCGAACTTGATGTCTTCCTGGGTGGGGTGGGGACGAAGGGAACCTTCCTCCTCTTCTCCGTAACCCAGAAGCTCGGATACGGTGATGCCGAAATAACGGCACAGCTTGTCGATCACATTGCCGGAGGGCTTGGTGCCCGGGTCTTTCTTCCATTTGGTGACGGTGGATTTGCTGAGGCCCGCGTCAATGGCGGCTTTGGAGGTGCTGACACCCTTCTGCCTGCACAGCTGGACAAAACGTTCGTAGAACATTCAGGAACACCCTTTCATCAAATCTGAAAATTTTCAACTCAACAGACTTGACAAGTACGAAAGAATGTACTATAATGCAGGTGCGAGTTGAAAAACAAGAACTTCCTTCCGGAATCGGAAAACAGGGAAAGACATCCGATTCCAAAACAACGACCGTTATTATACTATCACATCCGTTTTTGTTTTTCAACCATTCTTTGCACTTTTTTCTGTTTTGGAAGACTGCTTATAGAATAAGGAGGGATGTGTCCAATAAACAGGACGAATAAAAACGGTGGCCCCGGGGATCTGCCCGGGAGAGAAAGGAGGGACGGGCTGTGGAGGAGGCCTGGATGGAAGATCAGTTGATCCAGAGCAGGTGGGACGCGTTTTTGAGGAAAAGACCGGTATGCTGCCTGTGCGGAGAGCCCATTCTGTCTGCCCGGGGGCTGGAAATGGAGAATCGGTGGTATTGTGAGGACTGCGTCCGCAGCCATACCCGGGAGGTATGGGAAGCATGACGCCGGATTGGGATGCCCTGCGGCGGGCTTACAGCCGGGGCGGAACCGTGAAGGAGCTGTCCGGGAAATGGGGTGTACCGGAATCGACCCTGCGGGGCAGGATCAGACGGGAGCGCTGGCAGCGCTGTGCCCAAACGGGACAATCAGAAATTGTTCAAAAAGACGAACAGAATCGGAGAAGATCGGACCGGGTGGATATTCTGGCGGACCGGATGCTCACCTGCCTGGAACGGGCGGTGGAGGAGCTGGACACGGTGACCCGCACCGTTCGGGAAAAGGAGAAAAAAGAGGACGGCGGGGACGTAACCAGGGATTATGCCCAGGTGATGCCCGGGGAAAAGGGACTCATCGACCGGGGCGGGCTCAAGCAGCTTACCGGGGTGCTGAAGGATCTGAAGGAGATTTTGGTACTGCGGTCCGAGGGGGATACCCTGGAGCAGCAGGCCCGGATCGCCCGGCTTCAGCGGGAGCTGAACCGGGAGGACAGCCAGGAACG
>JAXEMQ010000162.1:0-9689 GCA_034099845.1 Faecousia sp. | reverse complement strand
GCTGAACAGGTATCCGCCGGACTGCATGGTGAAGGAGAGCATCACCGCCCCGGCGTCTTCCAGCTGGGCGGCGGTGAGGATGGCCTCCGCCTCCTGGGGGTAGAGCAGGGTTTCTCCCACCAGCAGGTCCGCGCCGCCGTCGATGAGGCCCCGGATCTGAACCCGGTAGTTTTCCACCAGAAGATCAAAATTGTCCGGATCCCAGCTGTCGCAGAACGCGGCCTGGGTGGCAATGTCGCCGGCAATCAGGCAGCCGGGAGCGGCGGAACGGCTCAGGGCGATGAGCTGGGCATTGATGGCCTGGCAGTGATTTTTAAGGCCGATTCTGTCCAGGGCGATGGGCTGGGCCTGAAAGGTGGGGGCGTAGATGATCCGGCTGCCCGCCTGGGCATAGCCCTGCTGGAGCTGTACCAACACCTCCGGGTTGCGCAGTACCCACTCTTCCGTGGCGCAGTCCCTGGGCATGCCCATTTTCCGCAGCCAGGAGCCGGTGGCGCCGTCCAGCAGCCAGACGGATTGCCCCAGGGCCTCCTGGAATTCCTCTTTTGTCAGCATGGCGATCCCTCACTTTTGACGATTTGGAATCATTATACCGGAATTTGGACAGAATTGCAACAACCGGATGGCAAAAGAGGCAACAACCGGATGGCAAAAGAGGTATATTGACCTTTTGGGAAAATTTTGGTAGTATTACAAAAACCATAACAGGACAAAGGAGCAATTGCCATGAAGAAAACCGTTCTGCGGGAATATGCCCGCCTGATCGTCAGAAGCGGCGTCAATGTCCAAAAGGGCCAGGAGGTCCTGATCTACGCGGATCTGGACCAGCCGGAATTTGTACAGCTGGTGGTGGAGGAAGCCTATAAGGCGAAGGCCAAAAAGGTCTGTGTGGAGTGGAACTACCAGCCCCTGACCAAGCTCCACACCCGCTTCCGCAGTGTGACCACCCTGGGCACCGTGGAGGAGTGGGAGAAGGCCCGCCAGCAGCACTATGTGGATGTTTTGCCTGCCCGGATTCACCTGATTTCCGAGGACCCCGACGGACTGAAGGGCATCAATATGGAAAAGCTTTCCAAGGCCAGACGGATGTCCTACCCCGTGCTCAAGCCCTATAAGGATCAGCTGGAAAACCGGCAGCAGTGGTGCATCGCCGCGGTTCCCGGCAAGGCCTGGGCAAAAAAGGTGTTCCCCGGGGAGCGGACCTCCACCGCGGTGGAAAAGCTGTGGCAGGCCATTCTGGATGCCTCCCGTGTAACGGAGAATCCGCTGAAGGCCTGGGAAGACCACGACCGGGATCTGCAGCAGCGCTGTGATTATCTGAACAGCCTGAACATCCGGAGTCTGCACTACACCGCCGACAACGGCACCGATCTGACCGTGGGCATGATCCCGGAGGGCCGGTTCTGCGGCGGTGGGGAAACAACCCTGGGCGGTGTCTTCTTCAATCCCAACATCCCCACCGAGGAGTGCTTCATCTCTCCTATGCGGGGCAAGGCCGAGGGCGTTGTCTACGCCACCAAGCCCCTGAGCTACCGGGGGATTCTCATTGAGGATTTCTCCATCCGGTTTGAAGGCGGCAAGGCCGTAGAGGTCCACGCGGCCAAGGGCGAGGAGGTGCTCAAGACCATGATCTCCATGGACGAGGGCGCTGCCTACCTGGGGGAGTGTGCCCTGGTGCCCCAGCGCAGCCCCATTGCCGAAAGCGGCCTGCTGTTCTACAATACCCTCTTTGACGAGAATGCCGCCTGCCACCTGGCACTGGGCATGGGCTTCCCCGACAGCATCGCGGATTTCCAGAACAGAACTTTGGAGGAGTGCCGGGAGCTGGGCATCAACGACTCCATGATCCATGAGGATTTTATGATCGGCTGCGACTCCATGAACATCGATGCCCTCTGCGCCGACGGCAGCGTAAAGCCCATTTTCAGAGCCGGAAACTGGGCATTCTGAGGGGAAAAGAATTTTTGGAAAAACGAAAATAATGCTTGCATTTTCGGGATCGCTGTGCTATTATATTCAGGCGATTCAAGATTGCCAGGGGCAAGTATGCCCTTTAACTGATAAGAAAGAGGTGAAAGAAATGAAGGAAGGTATCCATCCTAACTACGAACAGACCACCATCCGCTGTGCATGTGGTAACGTTATCGCGACCGGTTCTACCAAGAAGGACATTCGCGTTGAGATCTGCTCCAAGTGCCACCCTTTCTATACCGGCAAGCAGAAGCTGGTTGACTCCGGTGGACGCGTTGATCGCTTCAATAAGCGTTTCGGCCTGAAGTAAGATTACTTTCATTGCCCGCACTACGGTTTCGTAGTGCGGGTATTTTTTTGTTGCTCTGAATGCGGCGTGTGTGGTATACTATTGTCAAACCACGGGAGGGTATTATGGAAGAAATGATGAATCAGGCCGCCCAGGAGCGGGCCGTTTTGGTTGGACTCAATGCCGACTGCTTTACCGCCGAGCAGACGGCCACCGAGGAATCCCTGGAGGAGCTGGAAGCATTGCTGGAAACCGCCGGCGGCTTCTGCACCGGGAAAATGCTGCAAAACCGCCATACCCCGGATTCTCACAGCTTTATCGGCGAGGGCAAAGCCCAGGAGGTGCGGATGCTGGTGGAGGCCACCGCTTCCACCATGGTGATCTTTGACAACGAGCTTTCCCCGGGAAACATCCGGGCACTGGAAGAAATCATCGGCGTGACGGTTCTGGACCGCAGCGCCCTGATTATGGATATTTTTGCCCAGCGGGCCAAGACCAGAGAGGGCCGGCTTCAGGTGGAGCTTGCCCAATATAAATACCTGCTGCCCCGGCTCTCCGGCATGGGACAGAGCCTTTCCCGTCAGGGCGGCGGCATTGGCACCCGGGGCCCCGGCGAAACCAAGCTGGAAAGCGACCGGCGGCACATCCGGGAACGGATCAACCGGCTGGAAGCGGAGCTGGAGCAGGTGCGGCAGGTCCGGGGGGTCCAGCGGGAGCGCCGGATGAAAAATTCCGTGCCGGTGGTGGCCATTGTGGGCTACACCAACGCAGGCAAATCCACCCTGCTCAATCAGCTGACCGGCGCGGGGATCCCCGCCAACAACCGGCTTTTTGATACCCTGGACACCACATCCCGCCAGCTGAAGGTCTCGGACAATCTGGATGTGATCCTTTCCGATACCGTTGGCTTTATCAGCAAGCTGCCCCACCATCTGGTGGACGCCTTCCGGGCAACGCTGGAGGAGCTGGAATATGCCGATGTGCTGCTCCACGTCATCGATTCCGCCGACCCCAACCGGGGGGAGCATATCGCCGTGGTGGACAAGCTGATTTCCGCTCTGGCAAAGCCCGGTACGCCGGTGATCTACTGCTACAATAAGGCAGATCTGGTTTCCCGGGAGGAGATTCCGGTGGGGGAGAATGTGATCGCGGTGTCCGCCGCCAGGGGCGTGAATATGCAGGCACTGCTGAACCTGATTGAAACCACCCTGGGTCACGCGCGGCACCATGTGGTTCTGCGGCTGCCCTATTCCATGGGGGGCCAGGTGGATACCCTTCACAGCGGCGCCAAGGTGTACAGTGTGGACTACACCGGTCAGGGAATCGAAATCGAAGCGGTTCTTGACGACATTCTCTACGGCCGTCTGGGGGACTATGTGATAAAGGAGTGCTGAGCGTTGGACGAATATCTGGTGCCCACTGCTTTCGGAGAAGACGAATTTGTGGAGAAAAAGTCCCGGTTTATCGGCCGTATCTGGCCGGTGGAAACCGAGGAGGAGGCTCTGCAGAAGATTCAGGAGATGAAAAAGAAGCACTATGACGCCACCCACAATTGCTGGGCCTACGTCATACGGGACGGCGCCGTCCGGTTTTCCGATGATGGGGAGCCGGGAGGCACCGCCGGGATGCCCATGCTCCAGGTGCTGCAAAGGGAGGCGCTTTACAATGTGGTATGCGTGGTCACCCGGTATTTTGGCGGCATTCTGCTGGGCGCCGGAGGACTGGTCCGGGCCTACACCAAAGGGGCCAAGATCGCCGTGGACGCGGCGGGAAAGTCCATGAAACGGGTGTGGACGGCCCTGTACTTACCCTGTCCCTATGCCTATTTCGAGCGGGTGAAGCTGGCGGTTGCCGCCTTTGACGGGCTGATCCGCAAAACGGAATACGGCGCGGAAATCGAGCTGGAGGTGCTGTTCCCGGAGGGAAGAACCCAGGCCTTTCTCACCCATTTGCAGGACATGACCAGCGGCACCGTGGAGGCCATGGAGATCGGCCAGGAGTACCGGGCCTTTCCGGTGGCCGGGCCAGGAAGGGAAACGCCCTGAGAATTTGGGATTTGGCGGGATCTTGGTTCCCCCTCTGGGGGAGCTGTCGCCGAAGGCGAATGAGAGGGCCCTCTCCGCCCTGCGGGCACCTCTCCCAGAGGGAGAACCGAACAAATATTAAGGAGTGATGGCAATGACTGTGCGGGAAGAATTGGAGCGTTTGGAGCACCGGCGGCTGAATCCGCTGGCGGCTTTTTCCGACCGGAGCACCGGCCGCCCCAGAACGGAGCCGGAACGGGAGGAGGATGTGCGCACCTGCTACCAGCGGGATACGGACCGGGTGGTCCACAGCAAGGCCTTCCGCCGGCTGATGCACAAGACCCAGGTGTTTCTGAACCCGGAGGGAGACCACTACCGCACCCGGATGACCCATACCCTGGAGGTTACCCGCATCGCCAAGACCATCACCCGGGCCCTGGGCCTCAACGAAGATCTGGCGGAGGCCATCGCCATGGGCCACGATCTGGGCCACACGCCCTTCGGCCATGCCGGGGAAGCGGCCCTGTCCGAGTGTTGGGGCAAACCCTTCCGGCACAATGAACAGAGCCTGCGGGTGGTGGACTGCCTGGAAAAGGACGGACAGGGGCTCAACCTGACCAACGAGGTCCGGCTGGGCATCCTGGGCCACACCGGCCCCTACATCCCGGAAACCCTGGAGGGGCAGATCGTCCGTCGTTCGGATCAGATTGCCTATGTGAATCACGACATTGACGACGCGGTCCGGGCGGGAATCCTCACCGCGGAAGACATTCCCCGGGACATCGTGGCCCTGCTGGGAGAAAACCAGCGGGACCGGATCAACACCCTGGTCTGCGATATGATTCGTGTCTCCCGGGAGGCGGGCGCCATCCGGATGACCCCCCGGGTGGAGCAGGCTCTGGCGGACCTGCGCAGCTTCATGTTTGAGCGGGTCTACCGCAACCCGGTGGCCAAGGGGGAGGAAAGCAAGGCAAAAGCCATGCTCCAGCAGCTTTATGAGTATTATGTGAACCACCCTGAGCAGCTGCCGGAGGATTTTCAGCCTCAGCTCAGCTTTGACGGCATGGGGCGCACCGTCTGCGATTACATTGCCGGAATGACGGACAACTACGCCGTGGGCAAATACCAGGAGATTTTTGTCCCCACGGGCTGGAATGTCCGGGGATGATGTGATATAATATCCCCTAACGCCCAATAAACCTTTTGGGCAGGAATTGAAACCGAAAGGAGGCTTTTCCATGGCTTTTCCACCGGCATTTCTGGATGAACTGGCGGCACGGAATCCCATCGAAGAGGTGGTGGGACAGTATGTGAATCTGAAACGGTCCGGCAGCAACCTGTTTGGCCTGTGTCCTTTCCATGGGGAAAAGACTGCCTCCTTCTCGGTGGCGCCGGATAAGGGCATCTACTACTGCTTCGGCTGCCATAAGGGCGGCAGCGTTATCAATTTTGAAATGGAGATTGAGGGGCTCAGTTACCCGGACGCGGTCCGGGCCCTGGCACAAAGGGCCGGCATGACGGTACCGGAGGACGAGCAGTATCAGAGCCGCTACCGTCAGCAGGAGCGGCTGTGGGCCCTGAGCAAGGAAGCGGCCCGGTTTTTCGTTGCTCAGCTTTATGCCCCCGCCGGGGCGGAGGGGCTTGCCTACGCGCAAAAGCGGGGGCTCTCCAAAGGGACCCTGACCCGGTTCGGCATCGGTTTTGCCCCCAACAGCTGGAACAGCCTCTGCGATGCCATGCTGGCCAAGGGCTATACGGAAGAAGAGCTGAAGGACGCGGGCCTGGTATCTGTGTCCCAGAAAACCGGAAAGATCTATGATCGGTTCCGCAACCGGCTCATGTTTCCCATCATCGATGTCCGGGGCAATGTCATCGGTTTTGGCGGCCGGGTCATGGACGACTCCACCCCCAAATACCTCAATTCTCCGGAAACCATTATTTTCAACAAGCGCAAAAACCTGTTTGCGCTGAATATTTCCAAGAAATCCAAGCTGGGCTACCTGATTCTGGTGGAGGGGTATATGGATGCCATTGCCCTGCACCAGTACGGCTTTGACTGTGCGGTGGCCTCCCTGGGCACCTCTCTGACGGAGGAGCACGCGGCGCTGCTGAGCCGGTATACGGAGCAGGTTGTGCTCATCTACGACGGAGATGACGCGGGGCAGAACGCCACCAAGCGGGCCATTCCCATGCTGGAAAAGGCGGGGCTTCAGGTGAAGGTTTTGCAGATGCGGGATGCCAAGGATCCGGACGAATATCTGCGGAAATTCGGGGCGGACAAGTTCCGGCTTCTGCTGGAGGAATCCTCCAACCGGATGGAATATCAGCTCCGGGCCATTCAGAAAAAGTATGATCTCACCGTGGATGAGGAACGGTTCCGGTTTGTAGCCGAGGCTGCGGATTTTATCAGCAGTCTTCCCGGGGCGGTTCAGCGGGAAATCTACGGCACCCGGGCGGCGGAAGCGGCGGGCATCAGCGCGGATGTCATGAAGCTGGAGATTACCAAGGCCTTTAAGCGCCGTATTGCCAGAGAAAAGCGGAAGCAGGAGCACATCGACCTGGCCCCCGCCGCCGCCCGGCAGCCCAAGAGCCGGACCATCCACTATGAGAATGTAAAATCCGCCATGGCGGAGGAGAACGTCATCGCCCTGTGCCTGCGGGATCCGGGGCTCATGGAGCAGACCCGGGACCTGAATCCGGACAGCTTCTCTTCGCCGCTGCTGGGCCGTGTCTTCGGTCAGCTGCAGAACCGGTATGAAAGCGGCAAGGACCCTTCCCTGGCCGGGCTTACGGATTTTACCGGGGAGGAAATGGCCCATATCGCCGGGGTTTTGCAGCGCAGCACAGAGCCTGTGTCTGAGCAGGCGTTAAAGGACAGCATGCGGGTGATCCGGCAGGCCAGCCAGTTTAAGAATGCCGGGTCTAACCAGGGCCTTTTGTCCTTGCAGAAGAAATTACGGGAAAGTAAAGGAATCAAAGCATGACAGAGCTTTTGGATAGAGAAGAAACCACCCTTCATGTTCCCACGGATGAGGATGACATCCGCCAGTACCTGCGGGAAATCCGCAGCTACCCCCGTCTGACCCAGGAGGAGGAGCGGGTTCTGGCCCGGCGCTGCGCGGAAGGGGACGAGGAGGCCATCCGGAAGATGGTCAACTGCAATCTGCGGCTGGTGGTGTCCGTTGCCAAGGAGTATGCGGGCCGGGGTGTGCCTCTGCTGGATCTCATCCAGGAGGGCTCCATCGGTCTGCTGGCCGCCGCCCGAAAGTTTGATTACACCCGGGATTTCCGGTTTTCTACATATGCCACCAAGTGGATCCGCCAGGGGGTTACCAGGTGCCTGCTGAACCACGGGGGCACCATCCGGGTGCCGGTGCACACCGCCGAGCGGATGCGCAAGATTCAGGCTGCCCGGGCGGCGCTGCGGCAGGAGCTGGGAACGGAACCCACCGCGGAGCAGATTGCCCGGTGTGTGGACATCCCTGCGGAGAAGGTGGAGGAGCTGCTGCTGCTGTCTCCGGACATCTGCTCTCTGGATGTACCCACCGGCGACGGGGAAAAGGGAACCCTGGGCACCCTTCTGGAGGATCTGGAAGCACCCCAGCCCCAGGAGGAACTGGTGCGCAAGGAGCTGACGGACATGATGGACCGGCTGCTGGATTCCCTGAACCCCCGGCAGCAGACCATTCTCCGGCTTCATTTCGGCATGGAGGACGGAACCTGCTATTCCCTGGAAGCCATTGGCGAAAAGCTGGGCATATCCAAGGAGCGGGTGCGGCAGATAGAAAAACAGGCCATGGACAAATTGCAGGCCATGGGCGCCAGTATGGGATTGGAGGATTTCCTGGAATGAGGGATATGGAGTTTGATTTTGGGGATTCCCCCTGGCAGCGCTGGCTCTCTTCCAGGCAGTCCGGAGAGAAGCTGAATGCCGCCCAGCTGCTGACCTTCCTGGAGGAGGAAACAGAAGAGACGGTGGAGGATGCCTTCGCGGCCATTGAAGAAAAGGGGCTGCTGCTGGATATTTCGGCGCTGCCCTGCCGGCAGTATGTGGGCCAGGCGGCCCTTCGGCTGCGGCAGGAGGATCAGCTGGTGCGGTCCGGCATGGACATCGGCTCCCTTTCACCCAATGACCCCCTGCGGCTGTATCTGCAGGAGCTGGAAAGTCTGGACACCCGGGGGGATCAGGAAGACCTGGCCCGGAAGGCCGCCCAGGGTGACGCGTTCGCCAGGGAAAGGCTGACCAATCTGGGCCTTCCGCGGGTCGTGGAGCTGGCCAGGGAATATGTGGGCTACGGCGTTCTGCTGATGGATCTCATTCAGGAGGGAAGCCTGGGCCTTTGGCAGGCGGTGCAGGGCTACCGGGAGGGATGCTTTGCCGCCCAGCGGGACCGGGCCATCCGGGAGAGCATGGCAAGGGCCATTACCATCCAGGCCCGGAACAACGGCGTGGGCCAGAAGATGCGCCAGGCCCTGGAGGATTACCGGGCGGTGGATCAGCGGCTGCTGGCGGAGCTGGGAAGAAATCCCACTCTGGAGGAGATTGCCCTGGAAATGCACATCTCCCCGGAGGAGGCGGCAACCGTCCGGCGGAATCTGGAGGATGCCAGACTGGTCCAGCAGGCCACCGCGGAGCCGGAACCGGAGAATCCGGAGGAGGAAAACCAGGCCGTGGAGGATACCGCTTATTTCCAGATGCGTCAGCGAATCGGAGAGCTGCTGAGCGTCCTGGAGGAAGCAGACGCCAGGCTGCTGACCGCCCGGTTCGGCCTGGACGGAAAGCCGCCCCTGTCCCCGGAGGAGGCCGGAAAGCGGCTCGGCCTGACACCTCAGGAGGTGCTGGAGCGGGAGGCAAAGGCGCTGTCAAAACTCCGGCAGGAGGGGTAGAAGGATTGGTTCGGGGGATAAAGGGAGCTTTATCTGATTAAGAAAATCCCTGCGCCGCAGCGCCTTGCCTCTCCTTATGGGAGAGGTGCCCCCGCAGGGGGCGGAGAGGGCCCTCTCAGTCACGGCAGATGCCGTGCCAGCTCCCCCAAGGGGGGAGCCAAGTGCACTCCCTTAGTCAGATAAAGCCCCCTTTTACTTACCAACCACCACTGTCAAATTTTATGGAAGGGAACATACATTATGGAAAAGAAAATCTCCATTGCCATTGACGGACCCGCCGGGGCGGGGAAGAGCACCATTGCCCGCCGTCTGGCAAAGGAAATGGGCTACCGTTATGTGGATACCGGGGCCATCTACCGCACCGTTGCCTATTTTATGGATCTGTGGGGGGTAAGCCCCAAGGATGTGGACGGGGTAAACCGCTACATTGACGAGCTGACCATCGGCATCGAATACGATGAAGACGGGGTGCAACACATGATTATGAACGGGATGGATGTGACGAACGACATCCGCAC
>JAXEMQ010000249.1:0-3078 GCA_034099845.1 Faecousia sp. | reverse complement strand
GGCCATATGGTCACCCCCAGAGGCTACCGGGATGTATAAGCTCTGCGTATTTGCCGGAACCAGTGAGGGCCGGGAACTGGTTGGCTGGCTCTCGTGTCAGAAGAATGTCAGCGTTACCGCCTGCGCCGCCACGGAATACGGCGGGGAGCTGCTGGAAGAGATTCCCGGGGTCCGGGTGTCTGCCCGGCGGCTGGATGAAGACCAGATGAGGGAGCTTTTCCGGAAGGAAGGCTTTTCCTATGTGGTGGATGCCACCCATCCCTATGCCCCCATTGTGACGGAAAACATCCGCGCCGCCTGCCGGGAGGCAGGGGTTCCCTATCTGCGGCTACTGCGGGACGGGGGGCTGCCGGAAAACTGCGTGTTTGTCTCCTCAACCCAGGAGGCGGTCCGGTGGCTGTCCGCCGCGGAGGGAAATATCTTCCTCACCGTGGGCAGCAAGGAGCTGGCGGCCTATCGGGATGTACCCGGCTTCGGGGACCGGGTCTATGCCCGGGTGCTGCCGGTGGAGAGCAGCCTGGCCGCTTGCCGGGAGGCGGGGCTTCCTACGGCAAGGACCATTGCCATGCAGGGCCCCTTTTCGGAGGAACTGAATATCGCCATGCTGAAGTCGGCCAATGCCCAGGTGCTGGTAACCAAGCAGACGGGCAGCAAGGGCGGCTTCTGGGAAAAGGCGGAGGCTGCCCGGAAAACCGGTGTGACCCTGCTGGTCATCGGCCGGCCGGACAGGGTAGAGGGCCTGAGCTTTTCCCAGACGGCGGCGGTACTGTGCCGGGAGCTGAACCTCAGGCAGACGCCCCAGGTGACGGTGGTGGGCATCGGCCCGGGAGACCGGAGTCACCGGACCCTGGCTGCCGCCAATGCCATTTCTCAGGCGGACTGCCTTATCGGCGCCAGAAGAATGCTCCAAAGCGTGGCCGCCCCAGGACAAACCTGGGAGGAAGCCATCGCCCCGGAAAAAATTGTGGAGGCCATAGAAAAGCATCCGGAGTGCCGCCGGTTCGCGGTGGTCATGGCGGGGGACATCGGCTTCTACAGCGGCGCCAAAAAGCTGCTGCCCCTGCTGGGCGGCTGCAAGGTAACCCTGGAGCCGGGCCTCAGCAGCCTGGTGTGCCTGTGCGCCAAACTGGGCACCTCCTATGAAGATGTGGTCAATGTGAGCCTTCACGGCAGAGACGGGGACATTCTCACCGCCCTTCGGAAAAACAGACGGGTCTTCGCCCTGGTGGGCGGAGAAAACGGAATTGGAAAGCTGGCAAAGGAACTGACCCAGGCAGGCTTCGGGGATCTGAAGCTCAGCGTGGGTGAGCGGCTGTGCTACCCGGATGAGAAAATCACCCTGGGAACCGCCGCGGAGCTCAGTGAAAAAACCTTTGACAGCCTTTCGGTTGTCCTCATGGAAGGCGGCGGAAAGGGTATCGTGACCCACGGCCTGCCTGACGAGACCTTTCAGCGGGGCAGCCATGAAAACGGCACCCCCGTGCCCATGACCAAGCGGGAAATCCGGGCCGCGGCCCTTTCCCATCTGGCCCTTACCAGGGACGCAATCTGCTGGGATGTGGGCGCCGGCACCGGAAGTGTGGCCATAGAAATGGCCACGCAGGCGGACCTGGGATGGGTCTACGCCATTGAAAAGAAACCGGAAGCCCTGGCCCTTTTGGAGGAAAACCGGCAAAGACTCCGGATTTCCAACCTGACGGCGGTGGCCGGCGGGGCACCGGACTGCTGCATGGAGCTCCCTGCCCCTACCCATGTGTTCATCGGCGGCAGCAGCGGAAAGCTGGAAGAGCTTCTGGAACTGGTCTGGAAGAAGAATCCCGGCGCCCGGATCGCCGCCACGGCGGTGGCTCTGGAAACCGTGGGGGAGCTGGCGCGGCTTTGTAAGCGTTACGGCGGGGAAGGGGTGTGCCTGACCGCCGCACAGGCCAGAAGCGTGGGGAGCTATACCCTGATGCAGGGCCAGAACCCCATATATCTCTTTACCTTCCCTGGGAGGGAAACCCATGAAGTATGAAATCCTATATGCCCTTCTGCTGGGCTTTCTGCTGGACTGCCTGCTGGGAGATCCCCAGGGGTTTCCCCACCCCATTGTCGCCATCGGAAAGCTGATCGCCTGGCTGGAAAAGGCTTTGCGGAGGCTGTTCCCCAGGAACAAAGCCGGAGAGCTGGCAGCGGGCGCGGTGCTGTGGAGCCTGACGGTCGGGGTCAGCTTCCTGGTGCCCTACGGCCTGCTCCGGCTGGCAGAACGGGTCAGCCCCTGGCTGCATCTGGCGCTTCAGAGCGTTTTTTGCTGGCAGATTCTGGCGGCCAGGAGCCTGCAAACCGAGAGCATGAAGGTGTATACCGCCCTGAAAACCAGCTCTCTGGAGGATGCCCGCCATGCGGTGTCCATGATCGTGGGCCGGGATACCCAGGAGCTGGACGCGGACGCCGTTGCCCGGGCGGCGGTGGAAACCGTAGCGGAAAACTGCTCGGACGGGGTGATTGCTCCCATGCTTTTCTTCACTCTTGGGGGCGGCCCTCTGGCCTTCGTCTATAAGGCAGTCAACACCATGGATTCCATGCTGGGCTATGTGGAGCCGCCCTATAAAAACATCGGCTGTGTTCCGGCAAAGCTGGACGATGTGTTCAATTACCTGCCCGCCCGCATCAGCGCCATTGCCATGCTCCTGGCGGGGGGCCTTTTGAAGCTGGACTTCCAAAACGGCCTCAGGATCTTTAAGCGGGACCGTTATAACCACGCCAGCCCCAATTCCGCCCAGACGGAATCCGTCTGCGCGGGGCTCCTGGGACTGCGGCTGGCGGGAGATGCCTGGTACCACGGCGTGCTCCATAAGAAAAAGTATATTGGAGATGCCCTGCGGCCCATAGAGCCGGAGGACATCAAACGGGCTTGCAGGCTGATGTACGCCACCACGGTGCTGATGCTGCTTCTTTGCGCGGCAGCCCTGGCGGTGGTGGGGATGATGGGATAGGGAACTTTCGCGAACGAAGCCCTCTCCTGGGAGAGGGTGCCCCCGAAGGGGGCGGGTGTGGGGCGGTATCCGGTTGAGCATTTGAGCACTTTGGGCGCAAAGC
>JAXEMQ010000136.1:0-7941 GCA_034099845.1 Faecousia sp. | reverse complement strand
TAGGACACCGGCTCCGTAAGGCTCTCCCGGGAACGGACCGCATTGCGCAGCACCGCGTTTACCAGGCCCTGCTGCTTTCCGTACTTCTTGGCCAGGGAAACGGCTTCATTTACCGCCGCGCTGTCCGGAATCCGGTCCATTTCCAGCAGCTGGTAAAGGCCCAGATGCAGAATGTCCCGGGTGGCCGGATGCAGATCCTTCAGCCTGCCCTTCAGCAGCTGTTTGAGGTAAAAATCCAGCTTTCCCCGATTTTGCAGCACGCCATAGCACAGTCTGGTGGCCAGGGCCGCGTCCCGGGGATCCAGTCTGTCCCGGGCAATGGTGTTTTTCAGCACGGCATTGGACCAGCCCTCCTGCCGGCGGCAGGTGATCAGCGCCCGGAGCGCTGTTTCCCGGGCGCCCACTCAGCTTTTGAGAGGATGGCCCCGGAAGTAATCCGGCGCGTTCATCCGTTTGCCGCCCTGGGCCTGCAGGACCCGGATTTCCACCGCGCCCTCCTTGCAGGCCATCACCAGACCGGTTTTGGTCAGCCCCAGCACTGCTCCGGGGGTTCCGGAACCGGGGACAACCCGGGTTTCAAAGACCTTAAACAGCGTGCCCTCCAGCTCCATGGTTGCCACGGGCCAGGGTGCCAGCCCCCGGACATGGTTGTGCACCTGCCGGGCCGTTTTGTTCCAGTCGATGGGACACAGGGACTTATCCAGCATACTTGCGTAGCTGACCAGGCTTTCCTCCTGCTTTTGGGCGGGCAGACGGCCCTCTTTCGCAAAGCGGCCAAGCACATTGCTCAGAAGCTCCGCGCCCAGCACCGCCAGACGGTCCAGCAGCTCCCCGGCGGTTTCATTTTCTCCAATGGGGGTCTTGACCCAATCGATCATGTCCCCGGCGTCCATTTCCCGGCACAGATACATGGCCGTGACGCCGGATTCCGTTTCGCCGTTCAGCACCGCCCACTGATAGGGAGCGGAGCCCCGGTACTTGGGAAGCAGGCTGGCGTGAATGTTGATACAGCCCAGAGCCGGCACATCCAGCACCTTCTGGGGCAGAATCCGTCCATAGGCAACCACGGCGCAGATGTCCGGCTTCAGCGCTTTCAGCGTCTCCACCGTCTCCTCCTCCCGGAAGGACTCTGGCTGAAACACGGGGATCCCGGCTTTCAGCGCCACTTCCTTTACGGGAGAGGCCGTCAGCTTCATGCCCCGGCCCTTGGGTCGGTCCGGCTGGGTGTATACCCCCACCACCTCAAAGCCGTCTGCCAGGATTTTCTTCAGGCAGGTGGCCGCGATGTCGGGGGTTCCCATAAATACCACTCTCATGGGTTCAGCCCTCCCCGTTCAGCTCTTCCTCCGTCAGATACCGCTCCATGACCTCGGTATAGACGATGCCGTCCAGATGGTCGATTTCATGGCAGAAGCACCGGGCAATCAGCTCCTCACCCTCTGCTTCAAAAAAGTCTCCGTTCCGGTCCTGGGCACGAACCCTGGCAACCATCGGCCGTTTTACCAGACCGTATTTGCCGGGGACACTGAGGCACCCTTCCGCGCCCACCTGTTCGCCGCTGGTTTCCAGCAGCTCGGGATTGACCAGCTCCAGGATCTCCTCACCGGTATCCACAACCACCACCCGGCGCAGAATGCCCACCTGGGGGGCAGCCAGGCCCACGCCGCCTGCGTCCAGCAGGGTTTCTTTCATATCGTCCAGCAGCTTGTGGAGCTTGCCGTCAAACTGTTCCACCGGTCTGCACATCTTGTGCAGGCTGGGTTCTTTTACCGTAAGGATTTTCCGAAGTCCCATAATTCTTTCTCCTTAATCAAAACCGTTTGTATCAATAAACGCGGTTACGCCGCGCATTTTGCTGTCTTTTCCGAAGGACCGCAGCAGGAAGGCCAGAGCGGTGCGCATCTGTTTTGTCAGAACACAGTTCAGGGTCAGCCGGTAGCGGTAGTGATAGTTCACCTTCGGCACCGGGCTCGGCGCCGGTCCCAAACACCGGAGGGCCCCCAGATTCCAGTCTTTCTCCCCGGCCAAAGCCAGAAGACTGTCCCGGAATTTCGTGGCCCCCATCAGCACCCGGTGCTCCTCCTCTCCCTGGAAGGCAACGGTCACGCAGTCGCCGAAAGGCGGGAAATTCTGCACCTGCCGCAGCCGGATTTCCAGGTCATAAAAGCCGTCGTAATCCTGGGCCTTTGCCAGCTGAATGACGGCATGGTCCGGCACCATGGTCTGAATCACGGCCCTGCCGGCACAGGCGCCCCGGCCCGCCCGGCCCACCACCTGGGTGAGCATCTGAAAGGTGGTTTCCGCCGCCCGGAAGGAACCGGTGTAAAGGCTCAGATCCGCGTCCACCGCTCCCACCAGCGTAACATTGGGCAGGTCCAGGCCCTTGGCAACCATCTGGGTTCCCAGGAGGATCTGTTCCTCCCCCTGGCGGAAGCGGTCCAGAATTGCCTCGTGGGGATTGGCGGCGCTGACGGTGTCCGCGTCCATCCGGGCCACCGGCACCTCCGGAAAGAGTTCACATAACTCCTGCTGAACCTTTTGGGTTCCGGTGCCGATGGGCTTCATAGGGCCGCCGCACTTGGGGCAGCGCTCCGGCACCGGCTGGGAAAAGCCGCAGTAGTGGCACATCAGCCGGTTGTTGGCGCTGTGATAGGTCAGGCGGCTGCTGCACCGGGGGCACTCCGGGGCCTCCCGGCAGTCGATACACACCAGGGCCCGGCTGTTGCCCCGACGGTTCAGCAGAAGAATGGTCTGCTTTCCGGCGGCGCAGGTATCGTGGATGGCCTGCCGCAGGGGATAGCTGAGACTGTAGCCATTGCCCAGCTTCAGCTCCTGGCGCATATCCACCACTTCAACCTCCGGCATGCTCCGGCCGTTATACCGCCGGGTCAGCCGGTAGAGGGAATAATCCCCCTGTTTTGCCCGGTACATACTCTCCACACTGGGGGTGGCAGAGCCCAACAGCACCAGGGCCTTTTCTTTCACGCCCCGCCACATGGCCACCTCTTTGGCGCAATAGCGGGGGGCATTTTCGGATTGATAGGAATGCTCCTGCTCCTCGTCCAGGATCAGAAGGCCCAGCTTGGGGCAGGGGGCGAATACGGCGGACCGGGTGCCCACCACGACGGTGGCCTCCCCGTTTTTCACCCGCTTCCACTGGTCAAAGCGTTCGCCGTTTGGCAGGCTGGAATGGAGCACCGCAACCTTGTCCCCAAACCAGGCGGCCATCAGGCTCAGCAGCTGGGGGGTCAGGGCAATTTCCGGCACCAGCAGCACCGCTGCCTTTCCCTGGGCCAGCACCTCCTCAATGAGGCGGATATACACCGAGGTTTTGCCGGAGCCGGTAACGCCGTAAAGCAGCGCCACACCGGGTTTTTCCCGGTTCAGCTGGCTTTTCAGCCCTTCAAAGGCCCCGGTCTGTTCCTCGTTCAGCACCAGGGGCTTTTCCACAGGAGCGGGTTTGATTTCCCGGCACCGCAGAACCTGGCGCTGCCGGAATTCCAGATAGCCCAGCTTTTCCAGCCGGTTCACCGTCTGGACCCCGGCGCCCGTATAGTAGCAGATGTCCTTGACGCTGGCACAGCCAACGCTTGCCATCAGCTCCAGCACCTTTTTCTGGGCCAGGGCGCTTTTGGGTCTGGTTCCGGCGAAGGCCATCGCTTCCTCGGCGGGAACCGCCAGAACCGCGATGCGCTCCCTCTTTTCCCCGCCCTTTTTCAGGTATTCCTTTTCCGCCCGGACCCATTTCTTTCGGGCCAGGTAGGCAAGGAGCTCCCTGCGGATCTCTTCATCGGGGAACTGCCGGGACAGGGCGGATAGGGTGCAGCTGCCGCCCAGCGCTTCGATTGCCCGGAGCATGGCGGCGGCCCCCTCCTTCCGGATGGCGGCCGTTTCCCAGCTCCGGTCCTGGGTCAGGGTCACCGTTTCGGTTTCCTGAAACCAGAAAAGGGCCGGCAGCACAGCCCGGACCGCATCGTAAAAGGTACAGAAGTACCGCTCCCGCAGGAACGCGGCCATGCGCAGCTGATAGTCGCTGAGCAGGGGTTCCGGCTCCAGGGGCCGCTCCACGGCTTTGAGCCCCGCTTCCTCCCCTTCCGTCAGGGAAAGGACGATCCCTTCGGTACGGATATTTCCACGACCGAAGGGAACGGTGACCCGCTGTCCGGGGGAAAGGGACATGCCTTCCGGCACCCGGTAGGAATAGGGCTTGTCCATGGCAAAGGCTGCCGATGAAATTGCAATTCCGGCTATCATGTGACCCTTCCCGCCTTTCTTCCGGCACGGTAACTCCTGCCGAAAAGGGGGATTTACCGCTTGTATTCTTCCTTTACGCTGGCGCTGAGCTTGTCATCCGCAACCTCCTGGATTGCCATGGTGACGGGCTTTTCCGGCAGGTCCTCATGGAATTCCTCCGCCTCGGCAGCGATCTGACGGGCCCGGTGGGCCACCAGATTCACCAGCAGATAACGGCTCTCAACTTTTGTCAGCAAATCAGCAACGGGTGGATAAAGCATTTTGATTCCTCCATAAAGATATAGGCAATTCCCGATTGGGAAATCGCTTTCAAGAATGTAATGTTATCGGTCTATGATTTCCAGGATTTCCCCGGCGCAGCGGCCCGCGTCGTCGTTGACCACCACATGGTCATACCAGACGTTCTGTTCCATTTCCCATTTTGCCCGCTCCATGCGGATGGTAATCTGGTCTTCCGGGGTATCGTTCCGGCCCCGGAGCCGCCGCTCCAATTCCTGAACCGAAGGGGGCATGATGAACACCAGCACCGCTTCGGGGTAATTTTTTTTGACATTTTTCGCTCCGTTGGGTTCAATGTCCAACAGAACATGGCCCATTTCCCGCTTCTGCTCCACCTGGGCCCTGGGGGTGCCGTAGAAATTTTTGGCGTGTTCGTCGTATTCCAGAAGCTCGCCCTTTTCGATCATGTCCCGGAACTGTTCCCGGGTCACAAAGTAGTAGTCCACCCCATCCTGCTCGCCGGGTCTGGGGGGCCGGGTGGTTGCGGACACGGAGAAGAAAAGATCCTTTCGCTCAGCCATCATTTCCTTGACCACCGTTCCCTTCCCCACACCGGAAGCGCCGGAGATCACAATCAGTTTGCCCATACTCACACACTCTCTTCCTCTATCTGCCGGGGTTCCTCCCTGCCCATAACCCGGGCAGTGATGGTTTCCGGAGAAACCGCAGACAAAATCACATGGTCTGTATCCATCAGGAGTACGGATTTGGTCTTGCGGCCGTAGGAAGCGTCAATCAGCATCCCCCGGTCCTTTGCCTCCTGGATCACACGTTTGATGGGAGCGGAGTCTGGGGCCAGGATGGAGAGCACCCGGCCTGCCGCCACCATGCTGCCGAAACCGATATTCACCAAAACCATGGCGGCGCTCCTTATTCAATATTCTGGGTCTGTTCCCGGATTTTTTCCAGCTCAGCCTTGATGTCCACCACGATCCGGGCCAGGCGCACATCGGAGCACTTGGAGCCGATGGTATTGGTTTCCCGGTTCATCTCCTGCAGCAGGAAATCCAGCTTTCTGCCTACGGCACCGCCGGAGGAAAGCATGGCATCCATCTGGTTCAGGTGGCTGCGCAGGCGGACGGTCTCCTCGTCCACAGCAATCCGGTCCGCAAAGATGGCGGCTTCGGTCAGGATCCGTGCCTCGTCAATGGCGGTATTGGCCAGAACCTCCCGGATTTTCTCCTCCAGGCGCTTGCGGTAATCCTGCACCGTCTGGGCAGAACCGGCCTCCACCTGCTCCACCAGAGACAGGATGGTCTTTGCCCGGGAGCGGAGGTCCTGTTCAAGGGCCGCCCCCTCCGTGGCGCGCATGTCGTCAAAGGCTGCCAGGGCCTTGCCCGCCGCCTGCAAAAGGTCCTGCTGCAGCTGGGCCTCGTCCACCTGGGGCTTGTCCAGGCAGAACACCTCCGGCAGGGTAATGAGGCTGGAGGCCGTTACATCGTTTTCAATGCCGGTGGTTTCGCACAGCCTGCGGATGGCGGCCAGATACCCGTTTGCCATGGGCTCATTCAGGCTCACGGTCACATCCGCCGCGGTCTCACTGCGCAGGGATACAAACACATCCACCTTGCCTCTCGTGATGGTGGCTTTTACCGCCTGCTTCAGGGCGTCCTCGGCGAAGGATACCGCCCGGGGCAGCTTTACGGAGCAGTCAAGATAGCGGTTGTTGACACTGCGGACTTCTACGGTAAATTCCCGCCCGTTTACCGTTTCCACTGCCCGGCCGTAGCCGGTCATGCTTTTCACCATGGTTATGATCCCCTTTTCTTCCGGGTTGCCCCGGAGATCATGATTCATCGCTCAGTCATTGCAGACAAGCGCGCCGCCTGTCCTTGCGTCATTTTTCCTTCTCGATTTTCGCGCTGATGGGCTCGGTTTTCAGGGTGCCCACCTGACTGAAATCATCGCCGTAGGATACGGTTGCCTTAAAGGTGGAGGTCCCCACCTCCGCGCCGGTGAAGTCCACGGTGACGATCAGGTCCTCGGGGGTGATCACCGCCATCTCTTTGGCCGGTCCCCGGAGGGTAACCGTCAGCTTTTCGGTGATCAGATCCACCCGCAGGCCCTCCGGGATGTTGATGCTTTGGATTTTCTCCACAGTCAGCTCCCGGGTTGCCAGACCGTTGAACTTCACATCCGCCGTGACCTCCGTAACGCCGGTCAGGTTGATCACGCCCTCCGGCAGGGCTACCACAAAGGTCAGGCTGGCGTCCTTCTGGATTTCGCCCAGGTTGATGGTGCCGATGCTCAGCACATCGCCCATATTGTCCAGGGCCGTCTCACTGCCGGATACCCGGATGGTTTCGGCACTGAGGGTGATGGTGGTGTTGTTCTGGTTGGCGCCGCCGCCCTCAATCAGATTGTAGGTCAGGCGCAGGTCCTTCACTCTGCGGATGGCAACCTCCAGCCGCACCTCTTCCACATCGGTGGTAATGAGCTTGGCATCCACCGGGTCCCCGTTTTCGTCACAGAGCGTATAGTGGTAGGTTTCGCTGATGGATTCCCTTCTGCCCTCCAGGTCCACGGCAATGGTGGCCTTGGCGATGGAATCCACCACGGCTTCGGGTCCCGTGACGGTGACCTCCGGGAAGTCCAGCACCTTATTCTCCCGGTCGATCATAAAGCCCTCGGCGGGAGATCCGTTCCAGATCACTTCCATGGGAACGGTTTTGCTGACCCGGCGGACAACGGTGACATAGATGCTGTCCGGGTCCTTGGACTCGATGACAAAGGCGTTGCTTGCCACATCGCCGGGGAAGGTGGGGGTGGAGTAGTTGATACGGATCTGGCTGCCGGGCTCCCGGATGCCGGACAGATCCGCCTTAATGGTGATGTTTCCGGAATTGACCCGGCTCAGGTCCGACCGGTTGCCGGAGAGCTTCAGGTTCACCGTATTGGAGGACACGGCGGTGACCATCAGGCCGTTCTCGTTGAGGAGGGATTCCCCCTCCCACACAATGGGGATATTATAATAGGTATCCGTGGAGCCGGGGCTCACCGCGGAAATCACATACAGCCACAGACAAAAGGCACACGCCAGGGAGAGCAGAGCCGCGTAGATCTTATTCTTCATGGTCCTTGCCCTCCTTTTCCCGGCTGCGGAGCCGCTTCAGGTATTCGCCGAAGGATGCCTCCGCCCCGTCTTTGCTTTCGGGACACAGGGCATTGCGCAGCAGCTTTTCCAGGGTGCGGGGGGCCAGATGCCGCTTGAGCATACCGCCCTCTGCCACGGAAATGGTGCCGGTTTCCTCGGAAACAATGACCACAACGGCATCGCTTGACTCACTCATGCCCACACCGGCCCGATGCCGGGTGCCCAGATCCGCCGCCAGCCGGTCGGAGGTGGAAAGGGGCAGCACACAGCCCGCGGCGGTGATTTTGCCCTCCCGGATGATCATGGCGCCGTCG
>JAXEMQ010000245.1:0-4714 GCA_034099845.1 Faecousia sp. | reverse complement strand
TCGTGGTTGCGTTCATCGAATTCTTCAGCGCTTACCTGCGCAAGAAACTGAGCTGAGAGGAGGGTGCGTATGGCTGCAAGAACCAAATTGGAAACTTTTGAAGAGACCTTCCACCGGAAGCTTACCGCTGCGGAGGCCTATGCCAACCGTCCCCGGAACTGGATGCTCTACACCCTGATCGTGCTGATTATTGTGGCAATGGTCGGCTGGTCCTCGTCCAGTGTCCAGTATAACGGTATGACCGTAACGGGCTCTGAGGTGGCAAAGGGCGTCCTGCATGGTGTTTTTCACCCCGATACCGCGCTGCTCTTCGGCACAGGAGAGACGGATGTGCCCTATCTGCTGCTGCAGACCGTGGCCATTGCGGTGCTGGGCACCCTGATTGGCGCAATTCTGGCAATTCCCTTTGCTTTCCTGGCTGCCACCAACATCATGCCGAAACCCATTGCGTATCTGTTCCGACTGCTGATCTTGATGATCCGCACCATTCCCAGCCTGGTGTGGGCGCTGATGTGGATCCGCGTTACCGGACCCGGCGCGGCTTGCGGCGTGATTACCCAGTCTGTCTGCTCCATTGGCATGATCTCCAAAATGTACATCACGGCCATTGAGGATCTGGACACCCACATTCTGGAGAGTCTGGACGCCATGGGCTGCAACGCTTTTGAAAAGATCCGCTATGGCGTCATCCCGCAGCTGACGGCGAGCTTCGTTTCCACCACCATTTACCGCTTCGATATCAACCTGAAGGACGCAACCACCCTTGGCATCGTCGGCGCGGGCGGTATTGGCGCTTCTCTGGTTCAGTGTCTGAACAGCCGACGCTGGGCTATGGTCGGCTCCTTTGTCTGGGGCCTGATGGTTCTGGCGCTGATCATCGAGTTCTTCTCCACCAGGATCCGCCGGAAGCTGGCACACGGTCAATAACTATTCAATCATGAAAGGCTCCTGCGTTCCAACGCCGGAGCCTTTTTAAAGGAGTATTTCAATGAACCGAAATCTGACAATCTGCTTTACAAGCGACATTCACGGCTATTTTTCCGATATGGATTACGCCTTGGGAACCCCTGGCGCTGCCGGACTATCACGATGTGCTTCCACCTTCCCCGATGACGGCAACACCCTGGTTCTGGATGGCGGCGACACCCTTCAGGGAAGCCCCTTTGCCTACTGGCTCAGCCGGGACCCGGTGGAGGGAGCGAAGGTGTCCGCCCAGGCGATGAGTCTGGCAGGCTATGATTTTGTCACTCTTGGCAATCACGATTTTAACTACGGCAGGGAAGCGCTGGAAAGCTACCTCAGTCATTTGGACGCCCGCTGCGTCAGCGCCAATGTAGAGGGTCTGCCCGGCGTGGATCGAACTGCCGTAGTCAAACTGCAAAACGGGCTGCGTGTGGGTATTACCGGTGTCACCACTCATTTTGTCAATCTCTGGGAGAAGCCGGAGAATCTGGAGGGGATCACGGTTCACGAGGCATTCCCCGCTGCGGCAGCTGCTCTGGAGGAACTGAAGCAGGCCAATGTGGATGTGACGGTCTGCATTTACCACGGTGGCTTTGAAAATGATTTGATGACCGGTGAGCTTCTCTCGGATACCGGGGAAAATCAGGCCTACCAGATCTGCAGGGAATTGGATTTCGACATTCTGCTGACAGGACACCAGCACCAGGCCAAGGCAGACCTACAGCTCTTTGGTACCCACGCCTGCCAGTCCCCGGACCGAGGGAAGCAATATGTCCGGATGGATGTAACTGTGTCGGGGGAGGGGGAAGTTACCGCCCATTCCCAACTTATAAATCCCGGAGAAGCAGAGGAAAGTCTGGCAGCCTTTCTGGCCCCTCTGGATGCGCAGAACGCTGTTTTTTTGGATCAGCCGCTGGGAGAGCTGGATATCCCTCTGCTGTCCGGAGACCATATCGAGATGGCGGCAAATGGCTCAGCCATTGCCAATTTCTTCAACCAGGTCCAGTTGGAGGCCTCTGGGGCGGACCTTTCTGTCACCAGCCTTGCCAATGTGGTGAAGGGCTTTAACAGGCAGGTCACAATCCGGGATGTGGTTGCAACCTATGTGTTCCCCAATACGCTGAAAACCCTCCAGGTGGATCGCCGGATTCTGAAGGCCGCATTGGAGCGCAGTGCGGAGTATTTTGACCTGGATGAGGCCGGACAGCTGCGAGTGGGGCAGAGCTTCCTGATGCCTATCGTCCAGCACTATAACTACGACTATTTATCCGGGCTGGAAGTGACCATGGACATCCGCAGACCGATTGGCGACCGGGTCACATCCATGCTGTATCAGGGGAAAGAACTGGAAGAAAACCGCCTGCTGACGCTGTGTATGAATAATTACCGGGCTACCGGTACGGGTGGATATCCGCTCTACGCACAATGCAAATTGGTGAAAGATCAGCCAACGGAAATTTCGCAGATGATAATTGAGTATATTGATCACCATAAGTATGTTGTCGTGGATAAGCGTAAATGGCTGCACATAGTATACTAAAGCATAGATGAGGGATCCCTCAATGTCAAAATACAAATCTTTGATGTAATTCAGTAATATACAGACACAGAATATTCTCAGAGCTTTGCAATTTCATCAGGTGAAGCCCTGGGAATTTTCTGCGTTTTGCCGTTTTGAAATGAATGCCCATAAACCATTTTCCCTTTGTGGGTACTCATTTCAAAACGAGCTGGGAATCCAAAGGGACGGCAGTTCCTTTGGCCCGGGGTCATCCAATAGGGGCGGGGAGCGCCCTGTTGGCAGAGGTTTCCAAAGGCGGCGGCGCTGCCTTGGCAGGAAGAATCCAATGAAACCAGAGGTTTCGTGGCACACGATCTTGCTTGCAAGGTCTAGTGTGTTATACCTTTGGCGACCGTGGGTGGCGGAAAGGGGTTGTTCGGGGCGGGAACAAGCACTTTCCGTCAGCCACAGAACAGGCGGATTTTGGTGCGCCACGCGCTGAAATTCAGGATTTGCCCCGAGGCAAAATTCGCCTGTTCGGGTGTAGGTGGTGCGGCGAAATGGGGAGGAGAAGCGCAGGGTCGCCTCGCAATGGAGCGGCATCACCGGGGGAGCCAAAGGTATATCATCCCTCGTCCCGCCGCAGCGACGCCTCCTTCGTCACTTTGGAAATGCAATCGTCTTCTGTTTCGGGAGATCATCCAAATCGGAGTTTAAGATTTCTTCAATGGCCCTGTTTGCAAACTTATGAGAACGGGTGGTATCCAGTTCTGCAATGTACAGAATTTTTCCTGTGCCCTTTTCAAAATCGATTTCAATTTCGCCCCACTCGCCGTCGTAGTCTGCCTGGTATTTGTAGACTGCGACGGCGATTTTCTTTTTTCTGCGAATGACCTTCTTCTTTCTTATAGTCACCGCGCCGATGGCATTGTCCTCCACCAGCAGTCTCGTCAGGTGATCCACAGCCTTGCGGTAGGCTTTCTCCGCACCACCCGCTGTGGTGAGTTCAAAGTGTGCGCCCAGATCATCGAAACTTTCGCCGTATTTCATATTCCGGGAGCAGCCGCATTTCATACACACGGCGTTCCGCCTTTGCAGATACTCTTTCTCGTCTGAGGTCAGACGATCAAAGGCTTTTCGGACGGCATTGGCGTGAACCTCGTGCCAGATGATTTGGGACACATCATCTGCTCCTTCACCGGCAAGCTCTGGAAGTATATCCCGTTCTTCCTCCTCGTCATCCAGGAGGATTGTCTCCTTCCGGCGGTGCAGGCAGTTGGCTTCCCGAAAAAATCGGTCTGCCGTTTTTCTTCTGCACTTGTATTTTTCCATGAAGGCTTCCACCGCGTTCTCCAGATTGTTCTGCATCCACGCGGCAGTGCGGATTTTCTTGTAAGTAGTCAGAGACGGCAGCGACCAGCTTTCCTTTCCCATTTGATAACTCCGAATGGAATCGAAAATAAAGTTGTGGGCGTAGGTCAGAAAAACCGCATCCTTACCCGGTTCATACTTCGGCAGAAGCTGAAGCAGACACATCATGCAGCACAGCTTGATTTCCAGAAACCCCTCCGGGTCATAACGAAAATTGGATTCCGAAGTCAGTGTGCGGCGGATGTACCGGTTCAGACGCTTTTCAATTTTGTGCAGGAAGAAAGAAAAGTATCTCAGGTCTTTCGTTTCCAGAGCTTTGAGAATGTAATCGTTGGCCTGCGTGTTTTCGGACAGCTCCGGAGGCGGTGGGTCAAGCTGAAAGATATTCTCCGCGATGTGCTGGGTGATCTGTATCCCTTCCACATCAAACCCGACCTTCTGGAAAAACCCATCCATCTTCCATTGGTATTTGGTTTTCACGGCAGGATTCCTTCCTTTGCAGTCTGCACCGCCAGAATTGCTTTCGCCTCCGCGACAATGGCTTTCTGACTCATTTCCTTTGCGTAGCAATTCAGGAAGTAGTCGTGATCGGTAAAAGCTCTGGTGCGCTTTTCCTCGGTGAGCCGCAGGGCAATCGCCCCCAGCTCTTTGGACATGGCTCCGTCACTGACATATTTGCTGATGGTATTTCTGCGGGTCACATAGGGCCCCTTGATGGGATGGGATTTGGCATCCTCCTTGTAGCCGTTCTTTGCGCCCACCGCCCGGCAGGTTCTTCCTTTTGGATCGCCGGGAGCCAGACCGTCACAATATTTCACGGAATGGGCATTGGTGGTGAGGAACCACTGATTGCAGTGGAAGCACCGCCTGACACCATGC
>JAXEMQ010000092.1:0-4994 GCA_034099845.1 Faecousia sp. | reverse complement strand
CCACTCCCGGGAGGACCGGGACTCCGAGGTGGGTGCCTGCATCGTCTCCCTGGTTCTGGAGACCCGCAACAGCGACCACGTGGCCGCCATCAAGCTGGCGCTGACCGATGCCGGATATCCCCTGCTGCACAATTCGTAACCGGTCGGTTTCCTGCATAATCGAGTAGGAGTGGCGATTAGCCCCGTCCTCTCAGTCGAGTAGCCAATGGGACTTTCACCCAAAGGCCCTCACGGAACCGTACGTGAACCTCTCGGTTCATACGGCTCTTATCAATCACAAATAATCCATCAGCAGAGAGCCCAATGTGCAAACATGTTGGGCTCTCTGCTTTGTATGGCTTTCAGCCAGCATTCAGCCCTTCTTCGGTGTCCTCTGAAATGCTTGTATTTGCACATCGCCCATTTTATCAGTCGCCGTTGAACTACGGCTAATGTTTTGCGCATGGCTGACCTGTTGTATCGGCCAAAATAGTTCATCCAGCCACGGACAACAGGGTTAATTAGTTCTGCTATCATTTCGATTCTCAACCCACTTCTTTTGTGTATTTCCATGGACTTGATTTTATCTTTCAATGACTGGCTTGCTTTCTTACTGACCGATGGCAGGAAATTCGTCTGAATTCGTCCTAGTTTATCCTTTATGGTTATTCCGCGAAATGTGTATCCCAAAAAGTCAAACTCCGTTGTTCCGTAATTTCCTGTTCTGTCTTTGTCTTTGCAGTATACAATCTTTGTCTTTTCCGGATGTAATTCCAGTTTGCATTGCTTCATACGCGCATTGACTTTATCCAGAATGAATCTAGCCTGTGCCTCACTCTTGCAATGTATCACTGTATCATCCGCGTACCGTTCAAAAGGACAGTATGGGTAGTTCCTCCTCATCCACTCATCAAATGCATAGTGCATAAAGAGATTTGCAAGCAACGGGCTTATGACACCTCCCTGTGGTGTACCTGCAGTTCTTGCTTTCTCCATCCCGTCAGGGAGTGCAAATGGAGCCTTTAGCCACCGTTCGATATACAGTATCACCCATTTCTCCTCTACATGCTTCCGGACAGCTTTCATTAACAGTTCATGGTCGATATTATCGAACAATCCCTTGATATCCAAGTCAATTACAAAGTCATACTTCCAGCATCTTTCGCGTGCTTTTCCAACCGCATCCAGTGCAGACTTGCCGGCCCTGTATCCATATGAATCCTGATGTAATATGGGCTCAATCTTTGGCTCAATGTAAAGCAACGCTGTCATTTGTGCCACTCTGTCCTGAATCGTTGGTATTCCCAATATCCTGACCCCGCCATTTTTCTTGGGTATCTCCACGGCCTTTACCGCACTGGGAAAGTAGCTCCCCGAGCTCATTCTGTTCCAGAGCTTGTAGAGATTTCCTTTGAGATTTTCTTCATACTCTGCAAAGTCCACACCGTCTATTCCGGCACTTCCCTTATTGCGCTTCACCATCTGGTATGCCCGATAGACATACTGTTTGCTGATTTCATACTGTTTGCTGTTGTTCATTCGTTCCTCCTGCTCTGCAGTTGACTGATGACTTTCAGCTGATTGATGATGCCCCTTCACTCCATCCCCATTACAGGAACTTCCTCATTACTACGAGCATCTCCGCCCCTGTATGTCCCATCTCTACTTTCGGCCTCATCTTTCTGTGACTTGTGCCTTTTCGGTCTTCAAGACATCCAGGTTCCTGCGTTCCACACATAGGCCTATTTCGTGCTCATGCCACCTTAATGCCGGATGCCACATTGACAGCCACAGGTTTGCCTCAATGCTTTTCCCAGAATGGTGGTGATACCCTGGTTTTGACATCTCTTTCACACTAACGACACTTCTTCGATGGTTCACTTTCGTTCATCTTCACGAAACTTATCTGCCCATTTCTTTATGGACTTTTCCTTACCGCTCACCTACCCTGTCTCTTAAACAGAGCGGCGTAAGGTGATTTGGCAGATTTGCCTGTGCAATTCCTGCCGAGGGGCCCACCCTCATCCTATGTGCAGCTTTCGCAGCACACCACCACCGTGCGTACGGTTCCGTACACGGCGGTTCAATCGCATGAGTGCAGGGACTCGTACCGGCTGGATATGGAATAGTATCCCGCCTGTGCGAGTCTCTTGTTTGTTATGGAGCTTGTCAACACCGGGCTTCCTGCCACTCTCCAATAGCCCTTCACATATCCCCATCTATGGGCCTTGTATTCCGGCACGCCCAGCTTCATGAGATTTCTGATTCGAGCCTTTGGCACCTTCCACTGCTTCCATATGTACATCCGCAGTCGGCGGCGCAGCCACTTATCCCATTCCTGCATGGTGGTTTTCATGCTTGCAATTCCGAAATAACCCAGCCATCCCAGGATGTAGACCTTTACTCGTGCCATCACCATCCGTACATTTCTGCAGCCCTGGCTGCGGGAAGTCAGCATTTTCAGCTTTTGTCTGGCTTTCTTCACGGACTTTGCGTGGACGCGGATGAAATATCCGTTGCGTCCCTTCCCCAGCGCAAAGCCCAGAAACTTAAAATTTCGGGCTGATACCACACTTACCGTCCTGCTCTTTTCCAGGTTCAGCTTCAGCTTGAGTTTTCCCTCAAGGTATCGCCTGCTGGTTTCAAGCAGTCTTTCCGCCGCCCGTTCACTTCTGGCAAGAACCACGATGTCATCCGCGTATCGAACTACCGGTACTCCCCTGCGTTTCATCTCCTGGTCGAATCTGTCCAGATAGATGTTCGCAAGCAGCGGACTAAGCGGGCCGCCCTGGGGTGAGCCTTCTCTGGTTTTGATTACCAGACCGTTCTCCATTACCCCGCTTTTCAGGTACTTCTTGATGAGTTCCGTTACCCGCTTGTCCTTCACCTGTTCCCTCACCATGTTCATCAGCAGTTCGTGGTTCAGCGTGTCGAAATACTTGGACAGGTCTATGAGCACCGCTCTGGTATAGCCCTTCTCTGCGTATTCTTTCACTCGCTGAATCGCCATCTGTGCACTCCGTTTCGGGCGGTACCCGAAGCTATCGTCCGAAAACAGCGGCTCGTAGATTGGGGTAAGTTGCTGTGCTATGGCTTGCTGGATTATGCGGTCTACTACGGTTGGTATTCCCAACTTTCGTACTCCGCCATCCGGTTTGGGGATTTCCTTCCGGCGCACCGGCTGGGGCTTGTATTTCCCATTCCGTATGCTCTCCAACAGGGTCTCCCTGTTCTCCCGCAACCAAGGCAGGGCCTCTTCAATGGTCATCCCATCAATTCCCGGCGCTCCCCTGTTTGCCTTTACCCGCTTGTACGCCCTGTTCAGGTTTTCCCTGTCCAGGATTCGTTCCAGCAGGTCTGCACCGTCCGCTTTCCGGCTTTCCCGATTGTCAATGCTCCGCGCTCCTGCATACTCTTCGTGTTCCGCACTATCCCTTTGCAGGCAGCTGTCTCTGTTTTCCGCATTCACCGCATTGACCTCCTTCTGTCCTTTTCTCGGACTAACGATTGTTCGGCCCTTCCCGGTTTTTTTTTCCCCCGGTACTATGGCCTCGGCTGACTTCTGGCAGTTCGTTGTTACTACGCGTTTTTTTTTTTTTTTGAATATGTCTACTTGACGCGCCTGCCAGACCTCCCCGGGTACTCACACATTCTTTCCCTCTTATACCTGCCGCATTTACCTCAGATGATTCCGTGCAGTTATTGGGCTTTGGCTTCCTTAGCAGTCTCACCCTCATCTGCGGCCTTATATGCGATTTCTGTTTGTCAGGCCAGAGGTTTGCCCATTGGAGCGCTTCGCAGCTCCGCAATCCGGCTTCCTTCAGATTCCACCTCGCGATGAACACCCTTGCCTTCGGCTATGACCTTCCCACTGCCGGGCGGTCTCGGGACTTTCACCCGTTAGAATGTGCGCTCGCCGGGCGCACTAAGCAAAAGGACTTCCGAGAATTCGGAAGTCCTTTTCTGTTTCTGTTTTCATCAGGCAAACAGGGCGTTAAAGCTGTTTACCACGTCATCTGCACCCTCGCTGAGCGCCACCAGCATGACATAATTGCCGTTGGAGACGATGCGGTTGCCGTTTTTCCAGCCCTCGATGGTCTGGGGATACCAGGCGCCGCCGGGATTCTGGTCATCACCCACCTGGTAGTTGACGCGGGCCTGGAAAATGTCCTTCACCGCCTGGACATCGGCACTGTTCTGCACTTCCACCAGGGCGATCTCGCCCACCGCGGCGGAGATCATGGCGGTATACACGGCACACTGATTGGTCTTGATGGCGGACAGTCCGGGATAGAAGGAGTCCAGCACCTCGCCCTCCGCCTGCATCATAGCGGGCATGTTGTCACCGCTGAACGCAGACTCATAGAAGGCGGTGAGGTCCACGCTCTTGCTTTCAGCGGGATCATCAGCAGGCTTCTCCACCGGCTTTTCAGCGGGAGCAGCAGGCTTCTGGATGGGCTTCTCAGAAGGCTTCTGAGCGGGCTTTTCCACAGGCTTTTCGGTGGGCTGGTTCTCCGCCGGCTTTTCCTCCGGCACAGCCGCGTCAAGTTCCGTGGTGCTGCCGTCGGCATTCTGGGTCTCGCTGATCTCTTCCTCGCCTTCCGGAGTCTCCTGGGGCTGGTCAACGGTACCATCCACATCTTCGGCAGGAGCGGTCACTTCCTGTTCGGGAGCTCCGGCATCGTCCTTCCCACCGCCGCAGGCGGCCAGGACCGCGGTCATGGACAGGGCCAGCAGCAGGGCAATCAGTCTCTTTTTCATTGCGTATGTTCTCCTCTATTCATTCTTCATGGATGGGCAGGGCCCTTTCTTGTTCTTCTGACGGAACAGTCTGGCAAAAAGTTCCCGGGTTTTCCGTTTTTATGCTGCCGGGATACTCATTTTCACAGCAAAAGAGGGCTGCGAAAATCCCCAGTCCTCTTTTTATGTCGTTTTTTTGATTGCAATTGTATTTTTCGGCTAAAATATTACGTTTTGTATCAGAACGTGACGACCTCCTGGGCAGGCTTCTCGCA
>JAXEMQ010000083.1:0-3233 GCA_034099845.1 Faecousia sp. | reverse complement strand
CTACGGCGCCATCAAGCGCTGCCTCAACCTGTACGAAAACGATCGGGCCGGGTTCGAGGCCCTTCGCAAGCGGGACATGGAGCAGGATTTCGGCTGGGACAAGCCCGCCGAAAAGTACATGGACGCTTTCCGGAAGATGCTTTCCTGGTAAATCCCATCGGTAAAACACAATAGAAATACCGCCCAACCCCTTGGGCGGTATTCTTTGCGAAAAAGCCTTCCCCTCCGGGGAAGGTGCCCCGAAGGGGCGGAAGAGGGACACCGGGGCCGAAAGCTTTCTGGTGTCTAAGGTTTGACGGGAGAAGCTCTCAACCGAGATATCTGATATTCCAACCTTGCGCCCTCTTCCGTCTCGCTGCGCGAGCCACCTTCCCCGGAGGGGAAGGCATTTTCCCTCTTCTGCCCCCTTCCCCAAGGGGAAGGAGCGTTTATTAAGGAGACAACGACCACATGAGAATTCTTTTCGACAGCAAGCAGGACGCGTTCAAGACCCCCTTCGGGTGTCTGACCCCGGGGCAGGCCTGCACCCTGCATATTCATATACCTGTGGCGGTGAACACCAGAGCAGTGGAAATCGCCCTGTGCGCCCAGGACGGAAACCAGATCGGGTCCTTTCCCATGGCCTATGAGCAAACCGTGGGCCCCTACGAATATTGGGCCGGCTCCTTTACCCTTTCGGACCGGGGGCTCTATTTCTACTTCTTCCGGATCACGGATCCCCACGGCACCTTCCGGCTCCTGAAGGAAGGGGACAACACCAATATGGAGGCAGGGGACCTGTGGCAGGTGAGCGTCATTCCCGAGGATTTCTATACCCCCCAGTGGGCCAGAGGCGCGGTGATCTACCAGGTGTTCCCGGACCGGTTCCGCAAGAATGGAGAGGTGGATCTGTGGGGAAAGCTGCGGCCCTATACCGTTCACGACGACTGGTATGAGGAGGTCCACTGGCAGCCGGACAGTCAGGGCAGAATCCTGAACAACGATTTCTACGGCGGCAATTTCAAGGGCATCACCGAGAAAATGGATTACATCGCCTCCCTGGGCACCACCATCCTCTATCTGAATCCCATCAGCAAAAGCTTTTCCTCCCACCGGTACGATACCGGCGACTACAAAACTCCGGATCCCATGCTGGGTACGGAAAGCGATTTCCAGGCCATGTGCCGGGCTGCCCACAGCCGCGGCATCCGGGTGATTCTGGACGGTGTGTACTCCCACACCGGCTCCGACAGCCTGTACTTCGACCGGGAAAAAACCTTTGGCGGCAACGGGGCCTACAACCGGCAGGACAGTCCCTACTACAGCTGGTATACCTTTTACAACTGGCCCAACTCCTACAACTCCTGGTGGGGCTTTGATACCCTGCCCACCGTCAACAAAATGGACGAAAAATTCCTGGACTACATCATCCGGGATGCGGACAGCGTGGTGGCCCACTGGCTGAAGCTGGGAGCCGACGGCTTCCGGCTGGACGTGGCCGACGAGCTGCCGGACGCCTTTCTCTCCCTGCTGCGCAAACGCATCCGGGAGGTGAAGCCCGATGCCCTGCTCTTGGGCGAGGTGTGGGAGGATGCCTCCAATAAGATTGCCTACGATGTGCGCCGCCGGTATTTTGTGGACGGGGAGCTGGACAGCGTGATGAACTACCCCTTCCGCACGGCCATCCTCAACTTCATGCGGGGCCGGGACAGCGGCAAGGGGCTCAAGGACGCGGTGATGACCATTGTGGAAAACTACCCGGCTCAGGTGGTAGCCTGCAATATGAACATGCTGAGCACCCACGATACCCCCCGGATCCTCACGGCCCTGGTAGACGATTTTGACGGCAGCCGGGAGGAAAAGGCCGCCCGGCACCTGACCAGAAACCAGCTGGAGGTGGCCCGGGACCGGCTGCAGATGGCCGCCTTCCTCCAGTACACCCTGCCGGGAAGCCCCAGCCTGTATTATGGCGACGAAGCACTGATGGAAGGCTACAAGGATCCCTTCAACCGCCGCACCTACCCCTGGGGCAGGGAGGATCCGGAGATTCTCTCCTTCTTCCGCCACCTGGGACGGCTCCGGAAGGAGCGGGAAGAGCTGCGGCTGGGCGACATCCGCTTCTTCGCCGCGGGGGACAAGCACATTGGCTTTGCCCGGAGCTTCGAGGGAAAAACCAGCAAAATTTATGTTAACCGAAGCGGCGATCCCTGGGAAGTGGAAACCGGCCACGTGCTCATGGGCAAGCTCATGGAGACCGTAGCCTACGACCGGCTGGTACTGGCCCCCAGAGGCTTCTGTATTGTGGAGGAATGAGATGGAATATTTTCTCTCCGGCTACTGCCGGAACATCGATGCCAGCCGCCGGGTGCTGCTGGAAACGGATGAAGCGGGATTCGAGGCCGACTGCAATTACGGCTGCTGCCCCTATGAAAGCGAATGCATAATCGCCGCCGCCATCCGGGAAAAGCTGGAAGAAGGCACATAACACAGCCCCCCGGCCAAGCCAAGGCCGGGGGGTATGCTATACAAACAGCTCCTCCAGGCTGCCGAACCGGTAGCCCAGGTTCTCCCACTGGGTCAGAAGATCGTCCAGAATCTCCGCGTTGGTTTTGGAGGTGGAGTGCAGCAGCACCACGGCGCCGTTGTGGGTCCGGGGAAGGAGCTTTCGGAAAGCCTCCTCCCGGGTGGGCTGCTTGTCGTTGAGCCAGTCCACATAGGCAAGGCTCCAGAAAACGGTTTTATAGCCCAACTCCTTGGCCATTTTCAGATTGTCCTGACTGTACACCCCCTGGGGCGGCCGGTAGAATTTGGGCAGCTCCTTCCCGGTGGTCTGCCGGAACAGGTCCTCCAGATCCGTCAGCTCTTTGGAAAAGGTTTCCTTCCCGCTGAGCCTGGACATATCGTAGTGGTGCATGGTGTGGTTGCCCACGATGTGGCCCTCCTCCACCATCCGCCGGACCAGGTCCGCGTTGCGCTCTATGTAGTTGCCCACCAGGAAAAAGGCGGCGCGCACCTGATGCTTTTTCAGGGTATCCAGCACCTGTTCCGTGCAGCCGTTTTCGTAGCCCGCGTCAAAGGTCAGATACAGCACCTTTTCCCGGGTATCCCCCAGATAGGCGGCATCGTACTGCCGCAGCTGCTCCATTCCGGCGGTTCCCACCGGCGCGCTGCCCTCCTGCCGGAAGCTTAAACCCCAGCTGGCCGTCGGCACCGCCGCCTCATAGAATACCCGCACCACTCCCAGAACCGTCAGG
>JAXEMQ010000076.1:0-13219 GCA_034099845.1 Faecousia sp. | reverse complement strand
AGCCCAGCCTGTTGGCTGGACTTTTTTCTGGAGCGGGTGACGAGCCTTCGCTGCCTCGTGCCGCTGGCACTCCTATGGTTGCATTGCCGTCCAGCCGGCAATGCCCGACAGTCCACCGGACTGTCGGATTCAATTGTTCGAGCCTCGTCACCCGCAAAAAAAGCCCAGCCTGTTGGCTGGACCTCTTTATGGAGCGGGTGACGAGGCTCGAACTCGCTACCTCCACCTTGGCAAGGTGGCGCTCTACCGGATGAGCTACACCCGCGGAACGAGACTTATTATAGCAGAAGAAGCGAAAATGTCAAGAACTTTTTCGATCTGGGCGGTCTTTCTTTTGAAAACCGCCGCCCGGAGGCGGCGGTAAACGATTTCTCTATTCTTCCGAAACAGGAATCTCCCCTGCTGTGCCGCATGCCGGAAAAGCAGAGTAATCCCAAACATAGCCCTTCATATCTGCGTCCGCTTTTTCCCGAAAGCCGCCGTTTTCCTTACATTGGGTCAAATCCACATGATAGTATACACCATCCTCACAGATCATGTTCCAGGTCCACGGCTCCGCATTCCGGGTACCGGTGACGGTCATACACTCCAGCCCCGCATTGCGGCACATGGCGGCATACACCGTGGCAAAGGCCCGGCTGTCTCCGACTCCGTGGCGCAGCAGACTGTAAGCCGGTGTAATGGAGGTTTCCAGCTTGTAGTGGAAACGGTCCATCAGGAAGGAATAGAGCTGGGCGTACTTCTGATTGTCCGCCCCCTCCCCGCTGACGTAGAGAGAAGCGGAATCAAACACCGTCTTTACCTGGGAACGCATTTGCCGCTGAGAATCCGTGCTGTTCTCATAGGCAAAGGTCAGTTCCATCAGTCGAGAGGCTCCAAGTCCATAAATGTCGTTGGCCACAATCGGGCATTCCATGATGATCTGCGGATTGGCCTTTGCCAAATCCTGAACCATCTGGTTCACATCCGTGGGGACGTAATCCGGCACCAGAATCACCTTCCGGCTATCCAGGTTTTCCAGGGCTTTCATAATCACATTTTCCAGCTCGTCAATGCTGGTCAATCGGGTAATATTCCGAATATCCGAACGGCTGTGCAGATAGGAGATGTTTACCGCCACAGCCAGGCTGCCGTTTTTGGTACCAATCTCATAGGTCAGGTCCTCCACCGCGTAGGAACCGATGGGATCATAGGAGCAGATGTGGCGCTGCGCAATGGCCACATCGCTTTCCAGCGACGCTTCCGGATAATTGCGCGTTGGAATCACGCCGCTGGTAGCTCCGGATGCCACCAACTGAGACAGAGAGTTGCGCAGCTCCATATAGGTTTCGACCGCTTCCGGTTCCGCAGGCGTTTTTGCGGATGAAATGGTATGAGGCGTTACGCGTACATACTGCCCGTCAAAGGCGTTACAGCCCGTAAAAATCAGCAAAGCCACAGCAAGCAAAAGAAAAATCCGTTTCATAACCTGACCTCTTTTCTGCGCTGGATTACAGAGCATCGGGTGAATAGTTGGAAAAGCCGTCTCCCAGGACCTGGTGTGCCTCCTGAACGATGACAAAGGCAGACTTGTCAATGTCCATCACCAGCTCCTTCAGCTCCGCCAGCTGGCCCTTACGGACAACCGTCAGCACAATCTCCATATCCTGCCCGCTGTAGGATCCGGCCCCATGGAGGTATGTGGCCCCACGGTCCAGCTTTTCGCCAATGGCCCTGGCAATGGCAGCGTGCTCTCTGGAGACGATCAGGGCCACCCGGGAATAATCGAACCGATAGACCATGGCATCGATTACCTGCCCGCAGACAAACACCACCACACCGGAATACAATGCTTTGCTGATGTCCCGGAACACAATACCGGTAAGCAGCACAACCATGGCATCAAACATAATGGAAATCCGTCCAATGGGCAGATTGCGGTACTTCTTTTTGACCAGGCGGACCACAATATCCGATCCGCCGGTGGACGCACCGGCCATGAAAACCAGCCCCAGACCCGTACCGCAGATCACGCCGCCGTAAAGCCCGCCCAAAAGAGGGTCCGGGGTCCGGAAGGACAGAACGGAAAACACATCCATCAGCACCGAGCTGACCACCATCCCCACCAGGGAACCGGCAAAAAACCGCTTGCCGATCTTCACACCGCCGATGAGAAACAGGGGAATGTTCATAAGAAGGGTCAGGATACCCACGCTGCCAAAGCCAAGAAGCTCCCGCAGAATCATGGCAAGACCGGAAATGCCGCCGGTGTTGATTTCGTTGGGGATGAGAAACAGCGCAAACCCCAGAGCAAATACCCCGCTTCCGATTGCCGTAAGCACCAGCCAGCGGATATGGTTCCAGACTCGTTTCATGGGTGCCCTCCTCAGATTTCAAAGGTTGCCTGCTTCTCCTGGGAATCCTCTTCTTTCAGAATGGTGCCTGCAGCGGGAATGGTCTTGGTCCGGTAGCGGCTCTGGTTTTCAATGCCGCTTTCTTCCAGAAGCAGTGCATTCTGAAGCACCGCTTTCTTCTTCAGGCTCATCACCGCCACGCCGATGGTATTTCGGGTGGTCTTGGGCAGCAGGTCTGCCGTTGAGAAAATCATTGCCCGTCCGTCGGAGGAATATACCGCAATCTGCGTATCGGCCGCCAGAGACAGGACCCGAACCACAGGGCTCTTATCGGAAAACGCGCCGGTGAGCTTTTTCCGGTTGGTCTTGGTTTCATAGGCGGAAAGGGGCACCTTGGCAACCTTGCCGTTTTCAAAGAAGAAGAGCACAAAGCCCTTGCTGTCTCCCGGGAAAATCACCTGGAGCACATTCTCTCCCGGATCCATCCCCAGCTTCTGGGGCAGATAATCGCCCAGGAGCGATGCCTTTCCGTCCTCAAACTCACTGAGTCTGGTCTTATAGCACTGGCACCGGTCGGTGAACACCAGCATTTCCGCCCGGTTGGTGGATTCCACCGTATCGCGCAGGCTGTCGCCTTCCTTAAACTTCTGTTCCCCGGACATACGCAGAGACTGGGCAGTGATTTTTTTGAGGTAGCCTTCTTTGGACAGGAATACGGTAACGGGATAATCCGGCACCTGTTCTTCTTCCGCTTCCACTTCCAGTTCCTCCGCGTTGTAGACGATTTCCGTCTTTCTGGGCTGACCGTACTTTTTGGAAACCTCCTGCAGTTCGCCGATGATCACATTTTTCAGCTTCCTGGAGCTGTTCAGAGTGTCCTGCAATTCCCGGATCTCCTGCTCCAGCAGCGAAGTAGCCTTTGTCTGCTTGAGAATGTATTCTTTGTTGATGTTGCGCAGCTTAATTTCCGCCACAAAGTTTGCCTGAATCTCGTCAATGCCAAAGCCGATCATCAGATTGGGCACAACCTCGCTGTCCAGCTCCGTCTCCCGGATGATGGAAATGGCCTTGTCAATGTCCAGGAGAATCCGTTCCAGACCCTTCAGAAGATGCAGGCGCTCCTGCTTTTTCTGAATCTGATAATAGAGACGCCGCTTGACGCAGTCAATCCGCCAGGCAGTCCACTCGTCCAGGATTTCACCGATGCCCATCACCCGGGGCATACCGGCAATCAGGATGTTGAAGTTGCAGGCAAAGCTGTCCTGCAAGGGAGTCATACGGAAGAGCTTCTGCATGAGCTTATCCGGATCCACACCGCGCTTGAGGTCAATGGTCAGCTTGAGGCCGCCCAGATCCGTCTCGTCCCGCATATCGGAGATTTCCCGGATCTTTCCGGCTTTGATCAGCTCTGCCACCTTGTCCATGATGACTTCCGTGGCAGTGCTGTAGGGAATCTCGGTAATCTCAATGAGATTTCCCTCTTTCACATAACGCCATTTGGCCCGCAGACGGAAGCTGCCCCGGCCAGTGGAATAAATCTCCCGGGTAGCCGCCTCGTCAAAAAGGAGCTGGGCACCGGTGGAAAAGTCCGGTCCCGGCAGGGTTTCCAGAATGTCATGGTCCGGATTTTTCATCAGGGCAATGGCGGTATCACAGACCTCCTTCAGATTAAAGGAGCAGATGTTGCTGGCCATACCCACGGCAATGCCCTGGTTGGCGGAAACCAGCACATTGGGAAAGGTGGTGGGCAGCAGACTGGGTTCTTTCATGGTGGCATCGTAATTGTCCACCATATCCACGGTATCGGAATCGATGTCCCGGAAAAGCTCCGCGCAAATGGCATCCAGCTTCGCCTCCGTATAACGGGAGGCCGCGTAGGCCATATCACGGGAATAGACCTTACCGAAATTGCCCTTGGAGTCCACAAAAGGATGTAACAGGGTCTCGTTGCCCCGGGCAAGCCGAACCATGGTTTCATAAATGGCCGCATCGCCATGGGGGTTGAGGCGCATGGTCTGGCCCACGATGTTGGCGGACTTGGTCCTTCCGCCATTGAGGAGCCCCATTTTATACATGGTGTACAGGAGCTTGCGGTGGGAGGGCTTAAAGCCGTCAATCTCCGGAATGGCCCGGGACACGATGACGGACATAGCATAGGGCATGTAGTTGACTTCCAGCGTTTCCGAAACCGCCTGCTCGGTGGTGGAGCCAACCAGCCCTACCACCCCATCCAGATTCACCTTTTTTTCTTCTTTTTCTTGTTGCTTCTTCTTTGCCATACTGGACTCCTATCAGGAAATATCCGCAAGTTCCAGATACTTGGAACCGTTTTCCGCAATAAAATTCTTCCGCTCCAGGAGACCGTCTCCCAGCAGCACATTGAAATAGTGGGCGGTACGCTCGGCGTCCTCGGGCATGACCTTGATGAGCCGCCGGGTCTCCGGGTTCATGGTGGTCATCCACATCATGGCCGGGTCGTTCTCGCCCAGACCTTTGGAGCGCTGAATGGTAACCTTCTTTCCTTCCAGCTCCTTCAGGATCTTCCCCTTTTCCTGCTCGTTATAGGCAAACCAGGTTTTGTCCTTGCAGGTGATCTCAAACAAGGGCGATTCCGCAATATACACATAGCCATCCCGGATCAGGGTGGGGCAGAGCCTATAGAGCATGGTGAGGATCAGGGTGCGGATCTGGAAGCCGTCCACATCCGCATCGGTACAGATGACCACCTTGTTCCACCGCAGAGAGGAAATGTCAAAGCTAGAAAGCTCCTTGGCCCGCTTGCCCTGAACCTCCACACCGCAGCCCAGCACCTTAATGAGGTCCGTGATTATGGGAGAGGCAAAGATTTTGCTGTAGTCCGCCTTCAGACAGTTGAGGATCTTTCCGCGGACGGGCATGATGCCCTGGAACTCCGCATCCCGGCCCATCTTGACAGAGCCCAACGCGGAGTCGCCCTCCACGATATAGAGCTCCCGCACGGAAGGATCCTTACTGCGGCAGTCCACAAACTTCTGCACCCGGTTGGAAATGTCCACGCTGCCGGAGAGCTTCTTCTTTACATTGGACTTGGTCTTTTCCGCGGACTCTCTGGCCCGCTTGTTCACCAGGATCTGGTCCGCTGCCCGGTCGGCCTCCTGCTTGTTCTCAATAAACCAGACCTGCAGCTGTTCCTTGAAGAAAGCTGTCATAGCCTCCTGGGTAAACCTGGAATTCACGGACTTTTTGGTCTGGTTCTCAAAACAGCCAATGGTGGAGAAACAGTTGGTGACCATCACCAGGCTGTCCTGAATGTCCTGGAAAATGATTTTGCTCTCGTTCTTTGTATACTTGTTGTTGTCCCGGAGGTACTTGTCAAAGGCGGCGGTAAAGCCGGAACGAAGGGCCTTGTCCGGGCTGCCGCCGTATTCCAGCCAGGAGGAGTTGTGGTAGAACTCAATGTGGGCCACCTGCTTGCTGAAACAGAAGGACGCGGTAATCTTCAGCTTCATTTCCGGGCGGTTCTCCGCGTCCCGGCCCCGGCGCTCGGTCTCCCAATAGGTGGGCATGGTGAAGGCATTGTCCCCCACCAGCTCTTCCACATACTGACGGATGCCGTCCGTGTAGCAGAATTCCTCTGTTTCAAACTTGCCGCCTACCTGATTGCGGAACCGGAAGGTAATGCCCCTGTTGACCACGGCCTGGCGGCGCAGCACATCCCGGAAGTATTCCACGGGAATGTTGATGTCCGTAAACACTTCCTTGTCCGGTTTCCAATGGAAGGTGGAGCCGGTCTTTTTCCGGTCGGCGGGTTCCTTTTTGAGGCCCCCTACATTTCTGCCCTTTTCAAAATGCAGATCATATCGCCAGCCATCCCGGCGGATGGTGGCGTCAAAGAATTCGGAGGCGTACTGGGTGGCGCAGGAGCCCAGGCCGTTGAGGCCCAGGGAATACTCGTAGTTTTCGCCGTTTTCGCCGTATTTGCCGCCGGCATACATCTCACAGAAAACAAGCTCCCAGTTGTAGCGCTTTTCCTTCTCGTTATAGTCTACCGGGCAGCCCCGGCCGAAATCCTCCACTTCCACGCTCAGGTCCTGGTAGCGCGTGACGATAATGGTATCGCCGTAGCCTTCCCGAGCCTCGTCAATGGCGTTGGAGAGGATTTCAAACACGGCGTGCTTGCAGCCTTCCAGATCATCGGAACCAAAGATGACCGCAGGGCGCTTCCGCACCCGATCTTCCCCCTTCAGCATGGAGATGCTGGAATTGCCGTAGATTTCTTGCTGTTTTTTCGCCATAATGAATTACCTGCCATAGTTATCCTATTTTATTGGAGTATTATAGCCGCTTTCTTCTGTAAAGTCAACCTTATCCAAAGTGTGCCCCGGAACCGGACAGAATCTGCGTGTTTTTTCAAATGGCTCTTGTTTTTTTTCGGGGCAGCGGTTATAATAGTGCAATACAGAATACAGGAGGTCATTTCAATGGCTGTTAAAATTGAAAAAGAAACCATCATCGGCGACATTCTGGACGTAGCGCCTCAGGCCGCTCCCCTGTTCTTCGCCATCGGTATGCACTGCCTGGGCTGCCCCTCTTCCCGGGGTGAGACCGTAGAGGAAGCCTGCATGGTTCACGGTGTGGACTGCGAGCCCTTCCTGGCCCAGCTGAACCATTTTCTGGAAGCCTACGAGGCAGAGAACGGCTGATTCGAAACATCATAAGAAGAGGGAGCCGGTGCGGTTCCCTCTTTTTGGTTCGGAGGTTTTATGAAAGCTCCCATATCAAACAGGCTGCTGGCCTGCTGCGACTATATTGCCCCCGGAGACCGGGTGGCGGATGTGGGCTGTGATCACGGCTACCTTGGGATCCACCTGCTGCTGACCGGTCTTGCCTGCCGGGTGATCGCCGCGGATATTCGCCCCGGCCCCCTGGAATGCGCCGTAAAAAACGGGGAAAAGTACGGCGTTTCCGATCGGATGGTTTTCTGCCTTTCCGACGGTGTCCAGTCCGTCCCCCGGGATTTTGATACCCTGGTCTGTGCAGGAATGGGGGCAGATGTCATGGTATCCATTCTGGAAAAGGCTCCCTGGCTGCGCAGTTCCCGCTACCGGCTGGTGCTGCAGTGCCAGTCCAAAACACCGACCCTTCGGAAGTACCTCAGTGAGACCGGATGGACCATCCGCAGGGAACAAGTACTGCGGGACGGCAGGTTTCTCTATACGGTCATGGAGGCGGTGTGGGCCCTTTCCCCTGCCCTGACGCCGGGCCAGTTCTACATTTCTCCCGCCCTGATGGAAAGCGGCAGCCCCGTTCTTCCGGAATACATCCGCTGGATCCGGGACCATCTGGCCCTGTCCGTCCGGAATCAGCCGAACAAAAAGGATAGCCCGGAAGCTGCCGCGCTGGAAGAGCTGGAACAAATCAAGGAGGACGCATTATGATCACGGTTTCGGAGCTTGTAAAGGAACTGGAAGCCTTCGCGCCTCTGGACCTTGCCTGTGGCTGGGACAATTCCGGCTTGCAGGTGGGCTGGAAAAACGCCCCGGTTGAAAAGGTGCTGGTGGCGCTTGATCCCTTTGAAGACGCAATCCGGGAGGCCGTCAGCCTGGGCGCCCAAATGCTGGTCACCCATCATCCCCTGCTGTTTACACCCGCAAAGCAGATTACCGATGACACGGCGGTGGGAAGAGCCATCGCTCTGCTGATGGAACACCACATCAGCCTGTGGAGCGGTCACACCAATGTGGACATTGCCCAGGGCGGCGTGAATGATGTACTGGCAGAAAGGCTGGGCCTGCGGGACATCCGGCCCTTGCCGCCGGAAAACCTGCTGCGCGTCGGCACGGTGAAGGAGCAGAAGCTGGAAGACTTTCTGTCCACTGTAAAGCAGCGGCTTGGCTGTCCCGGCCTGCGGTATGTGGACGCCGGAAGAGTCTGTAAAAAAATCGCCGTAGGCGGCGGCGCCTGCGGCGGTGAGCTGGAGCTGGCGGTGGAAGCCGGATGCGATACCTTTGTGACGGGAGATGTAAAATACAACCAGTTCCGGGACAGTCTTGACAGCGGCATGAATCTGATTGATGCCGGTCACTTCTGGACGGAAAACCCGGTCTGCGCCGCTCTGGCAGCGAAGCTGCAGTCCGCCTTTCCCGAATTGGTGGTCCAAATCTCTGAAAAGCACAGGGACTGCATGAAATTCTTCTGATTACCCGTTGATTTTTTCAGAATCCGGTGCTAGAATAGATTGAACATTTTTGGTAAATTCCCATGCAGTGCTGTTACGCTGCAATTTATGAACGTGTTGGTGCATGGGAATTTATTTGCATCAGCGCCGGTTGCCCCGCCCGGGGCGAGGCGCTGGCATTCATAAAATAATTACTATGAATGCGAAGCTTTCATAGTAAAATTCCAGAAAGGGAAGATTGAACATATGTCCGGACATTCCAAATGGCATAACATTCAGAAAACCAAGGGCGCACAGGACGCCAAACGTGCCGCTTCCTTTACGAAGATCGCAAAGGAAATGATCGTGGCCGTGAAGGAAGGCGGCGGCTCTGCCGATCCCGCTTACAACTCCCGGCTGGCTACCGTCATCACCAAAGCCAAGGCTGCCAACATGCCCAATGACAACATCAAGCGGGTACTGGAAAAGGCAAGCTCCTCCGGCACCGGTGACAACTACGAATCCATCACCTACGAAGGCTATGGCCCCGGCGGCGTTGCCGTAATCGTAGAAGCCATGACCGACAACCGGAACCGTACCGCCGGCTCTGTCCGTCACCACTTTGACAAGTACGGCGGAAATCTGGGTGCCAACGGCTGCGTAAGCTGGAGCTTTGATAAGAAGGGCGTTCTGGTCATCGACAACGAGGACGGCGATTACGAAGAGGATCAGGTCATGATGGACGCCATGGATTGCGGCGCCGATGACTTTGAGGCCGACGGCGATGTGTTCACCGTCTACACCACCCCCGATGACTTCAACACCGTAGCGGACGGCCTGACCTCCAAAAAGTACACCTTCGTCTCCGCTCAGATTGAAATGGTTCCCCAGAACTATGTGAAGCTCTCCGCCGAGGACAGCGAAAAGATGGGAAAAGTGCTGGATCTGTTTGAGGACGACGACGACGTTCAGAACACCTGGCACAACTGGGATCAGGAATAAGCTTTATGCCGCTCTGTTTTCAGAGCGGCATTTTCTGACGAGAAACACCGGCAAGAATGAACTTGCCGGTGTTTGCATTTTACAGATTCTTCAGCACTTCCAGCAGGAAGTTCCAGGTACGCTCGGTGGACGCAATCTCCAGCTTTTCCCGGCTGGTGTGGATGTCATGCATCTGGGGTCCGATGGATACGCAGTCCAGACCCGGAAGCTTGTCGCCCAGCAGACCGCACTCCAGACCGGCGTGAATGGCCAGGACCTGGGGTTCCTTTCCGAACATCTCCCGATAAATCCGGACCATGGTATCCCGCAGAGGGGAATCCTTCCGGAACTCCCAGGCGGGATAGGTGCCGGACTGGGAATAGGAGCCGTTATAGAAATCCGTCAGCTCACGGAGCTTGCGGATCAGCTCTTCCTTCTCCTGGTTGACAGAGCTGCGGACGGAGAAGGTGGCGGTAAACCGGTCTCCCAGCTTGGCAATGCCCAGATTCAGACTGGTTTGCACAAGACCGGGTATATCCTGGCTGTAGCTCTGGACGCCGTTGGGGCAGGCGCACAGGAGACTGATCACATCGGAGGTGGCAGAGGTGGTCAGACTGTTGCCCCCCAGTGCGTCCACATCAAAGGCCTGAACGGTGGCTTGCGGCTCATCGTACTTCTCCCGGATTTCCGCCTGAAGCTGGGCGGCCACATCATTGATCCGCCCAATACCGATGCCCATGGCAACAACCGTAGCCTGGCAGCTTCTGGGAATGGCATTGTCCTTGGAGCCGCCGGAGAAGGAGGTCAGGCAAAGGGGCATCAGCTTCTGAATCCGGCTGAGATACTCCCCCATTACCTTGTTTGCGTTTGCCCGGTTCTTATGAATTTCCGCGCCAGAGTGACCGCCCTGCAGACCATCCACCGTCAGGCGGACGCAGGGGCCGTAGACAGCCTTCCGCTCCACAGGCAGGGAAATCACGCTGGTGGCGCCGCCGGCACAGGATACGGTGAAAATCCCCTCTTCCTCGCTGTCCAGGTTTATCAGGGTGCGGCCCCGCAGCATGGAAAGATCGATGGCATTTGCACCCAGCATACCGATTTCCTCGTCCACGGTAATGATCACTTCCAGGGGCGGATGGGCAATGGAATTGTCCTCCAGAATCGCCAGGGCATATGCCACGGCAATGCCGTCATCACCGCCCAGGGTGGTGCCTTTGGCGTAGACAAACTGATCATCATGCATGAGGTCCAGACCGTCCACTGCCATATCGAGAGGGCAGGACGCATCCTTCTCGCAGACCATATCCATATGGCCCTGCAAAATCACCGGGGCATGGTCCTCCATACCGCAGGTGCCGGGCCCAAAGAGAATCACATTGTTGCTTTCATCCTGAATGTACTTCAGGTTGTGCTCCTTTGCAAACGCCACCAGATAATCGCTGATGGCCTTCGTATTGCGGCTGCCATGGGGAATGGCGCAGATTTCCTCGAAATAACGGAACACGCTGCCGGGCTTCAGTCCGGCCAATTTCATTTGAGACATATGATTCGCTCCTTTTCAAAATCAGGATGGTTCATTTGCTTTCTTAATACTATCACACACGGCATAAAAAGTCACTGCTCAAATATAACAAAGACCACAGGCAAAAACCTGTGGCCCAATTGTTATTTAGTCCAAATTACACAAGGCTCAGAGCCAGTGTCAGCAGGATCCAGACAATGGCAATCCACTTGGTGGAGTTGGCCAGCATCCGATCCAGGCCGCCCTTCTTGTTCTTGCTCAGGTAAGAATCGGAAGAACCGGAGATCGCGCTGGACAGACCAGCTTCCTTACCGGACTGCAGCAGAACAACCACAATCAGGGCAACGCTGGCAACAGCCTCCAGAGCAACCAGAATCGTTTCAATTACAGAACTCATCGTGACAAACCTCCCTCCGCTGATTCGCGGAATGCGAACGGTATTGGGTCTGCACTGCCTGCAAACCTCGAATAGCCAAACCAGTATAGCACACCGCATGAGAAAATGCAAGTATGAATCCCGGTATTTCCCCAAATTTTCGCTTTATTTCTGCACCCAGTTGCCGGTTGCCATGCAATTGAGGTAACTTTCAATGAACGGATCCAGGGCGCCATCCATAACCGCGTTGACATTGGAAGTCTCGCAGCCGGTACGGGTATCCTTCACCAGCGTATAGGGCATAAACACATAATTGCGGATCTGGCTGCCCCACTCGATCTTCTGCTGCACACCCTTGATGTCGGAAATCTTGTCCAGATGTTCCCGCTCCTTGATTTCCACCAGCTTGGAACGCAGCATCTTTAAGCAGGTTTCCTTGTTCTGAAACTGGCTGCGTTCCGTCTGACAGGACACCACAATGCCGGTGGCCTTATGGATCAGACGCACCGCGGAGGAGGTCTTGTTGATGTGCTGGCCGCCGGCGCCGGAGGAACGGAACACCTGCATCTCGTAGTCCTCAGGCCGGATTTCCACATCCTGGCTGTCGTCCTCAATCTCGGGTATTACCTCAATGGCGGAAAAAGAGGTCTGGCGGCGGGCATTGGCATCAAAGGGAGATACACGCACCAGACGGTGAACGCCGTTTTCCCCCTTCAGAAAACCGTAGGCATTCTCGCCCTCAATCAGAATATCCGCGGACTTAAGACCGGCCTCGTCACCTTCCAGATAATCCATGATCTTATAGGTGAAGCCGTGGCGCTCTGCCCAGCGGGTATACATCCGGTAGAGCATCTGGCACCAGTCCTGAGCTTCGGTACCGCCGGCACCGGCGTGGAAGCTCATCAGAGCGTTGTTCTTGTCGTAGTGACCGGTGAGCAGGGTTTCCAGGCGGCAGGATTCCATCTGCTCTTCCAGCACCGCAAAGCCCTCTTTCAGCTCATCCAGCATGGAATCATCGTCTTCTTCGGCGGCCATCTCACAGATGGTCATCATATCCTCCCAGGAGGATACCATTTTCTCGTACCGCTCGATCTTTGCCTCGGTCTGTTTGACCTTAATGGCCACCTTCTGGCTCTTCTCCGGGTCATCCCAGAAGCCGGGAGCCTCCTGCATGGCATGGAGCCGCTCCAGCTCGCTGCGCATACCGGACATATTCAGAGATTCCGCCAGCCCGTCCAGCGCGGGACGGCAGTCATTCAGTTTCTGCTTATAGGTATCAAATTCAATATTCATAGGTTTACTCCACTACATCCTTCACAAATCATGGTTCCATTACAACTTTTGCATTATACCGAAAAAGAATGGCCCTGTAAAGAGGAAAATCAAATTTTTCATGGCGGAAACAGAAACTTTTACGGACTTTGGGGATTGGGCACGCTGGGATAAAGGGACCTATCCGTATGGGGAATGAAGCTTGCCGCCACCATATTTTCCAAAAACTTGTCCATCTCCGAAAAATGCAGATAGGTGGCGTTGTCCCGGAAGGCATTCAGGCGTTCCAGGCAGCCGGTGTCCAGGAGCAGCTTCTTCGCGCCGGCCAGAGAGGTGTTGCCCAGAGGGATCAGCTTGCTTCTGTCCACATCCGGGTAAATGCCCACCGTAACGGCGGATTCCACATCAATATGGGTGCCGAAGCCACCGGCAAGATAAATGCTTCCCAGATCCCCGGGTGTCAGGCCGCAGTGATCCAGCAGCGTTGCCACCATGGTAAAGGCAGCCGCCTTGCAGCGGATAAACTCCTGAATATCCGCCTGCGTAAAGTAAAGACCGTGCTTTTCATCATACACCACAGCGGGCACAGAGCATTCCAG
>JAXEMQ010000059.1:0-4892 GCA_034099845.1 Faecousia sp. | reverse complement strand
CAGCACCGCATAATGGGGCAAGGAGATTCGGCGAGAGATTTTGACCCGAGCGAAAGTATGGAAAATGCGGGAATACTGGATGTATTTCCCATTTTTCATACTGCACGATTGGGACAAAAGATCCGCCGAAGCCCGCTGTCCTCATTGTGCGGTGTTGCCTTATCTCTTAAATTGGGTGGTCAGGGTGGTGGACCAGCTTTCGCCGGGAGCCAGAATGGCGGCGGCGGGCTTTTTCAGCCAATCGGTAGATCCGTTTTCCGGGCTGGGCAGGCTGTGCCAGGGCTCGATGCACACGAATTTCACATCCCCCGGCTTGCTCCAGATCAGGGTATAGGGAAAATCCCGGATGTGGCAGACCACCGCCCGGCCGGTGCCCTTTTCGTAGATGCCCAGGGTTTTGGACACCAGATTCGTCATGCAGTGACTGTCGTTGGCGAAGAGCTCGGGGCACACGGGCAGGGAATCGATGTTGGTGCCCAGATAGTAGAAGTTGCCGTGCATCAGCCCCTTGGGCTGGTTGTTGATGCACAGGGGGGATTCCATGTCCGAAAACCGCAGCTCATAATCGGCGGCGGTGTGCGCCTCATCGAAGGGCACCCGGAAGGCGGGGTGATAGCCGATGCCGAAGGGCAGGGCGTCCTCGTCCCGGTTTTCCACCGTCAGGGTGTGGTGGAGCTTGTCTTCCTCCAGGGTGAAGGTGGATACGAGCCGGCAGGCATAGGGGAAGCTCTCCAGGGTCTGCTCGTCGCTGACCAGCTCCAGCACCAGCCTGCTGCCCTCCTGGGCGACCAGACTGTGCTCCCGGGTCCGGGCGAAGCCGTGCTGTTTGGATACGCAGTCCCGGCCCTTGGCGCGGATGGTGTCGTTTACCACCTTGCCGGTGTGGGGGAAGAGGATGGGGGCATGATAGCCCCAGACGGCGGGGTCAGCCTGCCACATATGCTCCACGCCGTCGATTTTCCGCAGAACGGAGGCAACCTGGGCGCCCTTTGACGTGACCGTAACCTTGAGATAGTCGTTTTCCAGAACAAAATCCATGGGAAACCCTCCTGTATTTCAGCCGAAGCGGCCTTTATTTTACAAACGCGAAATAGGCAAGAACAAGGATGCCCAGCACGATCCGGTAGACACCGAATACGGAGAAGGAATGCTGCCGCACATAGGACATGAGTCCGCGAATGACCATCAGGCTTACCAGGAAGGACACAATGCAGCCGATGAGCAGAACGGCAACTTCCCCGCCGGCAAAGCCCACGCCGGAAAGGAAGAATTTCAGCAGCTTGATGGCGCTGGCGCCCAGCATGGTGGGGATGGCCATAAAGAAGCTGAATTCCGCCGCGGCCGCCCGGCCTGCGCCCAAAAGGATACCGCCCAGAATGGTGGAGCCGGAACGGGAGGTGCCGGGAATCAGGCTCAGGCACTGGAACAGGCCGATGCCCAGGGCGGTTTTGTAGTCAATCGCGTTCACATCCTGAATGGTATGGCGGCCCTGATAGGCCTTTTCCACCAGAATAAAGGCAACGCCGTAGAGAATCAGCATGGCGGCAACCACGGTGCTGGTGTGCAGGTGCGCGTCCATCCAGTCGTCAAACAGCACACCCACCAGACCGGAGGGGAGGATGGCCAGAATGACCTTTGCCCACAGGGACCAGGTCTGCTTTTTTTCCTCCCCGCTCTTTCCGGGGGAGAAGGGATTCAGCTTGTGGAAGTAAAGTACCACCACGGCCAGAATGGCGCCCAGCTGAATCACCACATCAAACATACTCTTGAATTCCGGCGATACGTTCAGAGCAACCAGCTCGTCCAGGAGAATCAGGTGGCCCGTAGAGCTGACAGGCAGCCATTCCGTCACACCCTCCACAATGCCGAAGAGGATGGCTTTTAGCATTTCAATCATAATACACCTCGTAACGCGTTGTTCGGTATACCCGTATGATACAGGATGCGCCCCCCTTTTGCAAGAGGAAATGCCCCGGCCTGTGTAAAATGTTCCTTACAGGGCAAACCCCCGCGGTCCGTTGGAACCGCGGGGGAAGATTTTAGAATGCACACTTTTTGGCGATGTAGTCCCGCAGCTCGGAAATGGGGATGCGGACCTGCTCCATGGTGTCCCGGTCACGGACGGTGACGCAGTTGTCGGCAGGAGTATTCTCGTCGCCCACGGTCTGGAAGTCCACAGTGACGCACAGCGGGGTGCCGATTTCGTCTTCCCGGCGGTAGCGCTTGCCGATGGAACCGGAATCGTCAAAGTCCACCATGAAGTCCTTCTTCAGCATGTGGTAGATTTCCTCCGCCTTGGGGCTCAGCTTCTTGCTCAGGGGCAGCACAGCGGCCTTGAAGGGAGCCAGAGCCGGATGCAGATGCAGCACGGTGCGGATGTCGGGGTTGCCCTTCTTGTCCTGACCCACCACTTCCTCGTCGTAGGCTTCACACAGGAAGGCCAGGGCCACACGGTCGCAGCCCAGGCTGGGCTCGATGACGTAGGGGATGTAGTGCTCGCCCTTCTCCTGATCGAAGTACTCCAGGCTCTTGCCGGAGGCCTCCTGGTGGCGGCCCAGGTCGTAATTGGTACGGTCGGCGATGCCCCACAGCTCGCCCCAGCCGGAGCCGAAGGGGAACTGATACTCAATATCGGTGGTGGCACGGGAGTAGAAGGCCAGCTCGGCGGGCTCGTGATCCCGCAGCCGCAGGCTCTCTTCCTTGATGCCCAGGGAGATCAGCCAGTTCTTGCAGAAATCCTTCCAGTAGGCGAACCACTCCAGGTCGGTGCCGGGCTGGCAGAAGAATTCGCACTCCATCTGCTCAAATTCCCGGGTACGGAAGGTGAAGTTGCCCGGGGTAATCTCGTTCCGGAAGGCCTTGCCCACCTGGCAGACGCCGAAGGGCAGCTTCTTGCGGGTGGTGCGCTGAATGTTGGCGAAGTTGACAAAGATGCCCTGGGCGGTTTCGGGCCGCAGGTAGACGGAGGAGGAGGAATCCTCGGTAACGCCGATCTGAGTCTTGAACATCAGATTGAACTTCCGGATGGGGGTAAAGCTGTGCTTGCCGCAGTTGGGGCAGACCACATCCTCGTGCTCGGCCACGAAAGCGTCCATCTCCTCGAAGCTCATGGCATCCACGTTGACGCCGTGGCCGGATTCGCTGGCTTCGATCAGCTTGTCCGCCCGCTGCCGGGAGCCGCAGCCCTTGCAGTCCACCAGCGGGTCGGAGAAGTTGCCCACGTGCCCGGTGGTCACCCAGGTGGTGGGATTCATCAGAATGGCGGCGTCCAGACCCACGTTGTAGTCGGACTCCTGAACGAACTTCTTGAGCCAGGCCTTCTTCACGTTGTTCTTGAACTCCACGCCCAGAGGGCCGTAGTCCCAGGCGTTGGCCAGGCCGCCGTAGATTTCGGAGCCGGAGTAGACAAAACCTCTGTTTTTACAGAGATTCACAATCATATCCAGGGTCTTCTCACTGTTTTTCATTTTTCAACCTCGTTTCTTCTTTATAAAGTTTTCCTCATTATACCCAATTGCCCCTGATAAATCAAGGGAAAGCTGCCTTATTTTTAGGGACGGGGAGATATTCAGGAAAGGGGGATTTACCTGATTAAGAGAATCCCTGCGCCGCAGCGCCTTGCCTCTCCCTATGGGAGAGGTGCCCCCGCAGGGGGCGGAGAGGGCCCTCTCAGGCACGGCAGATGCCGTGCCAGCTCTCCCAGAGGGAGAGCCAAGGCCTGCTTTCCGAATTCGCCTGACGTTCCCGAAAAAGGAAACGCACCACTGCCGGGCGGTCGGGGACGACCGCCCCTACGGAAAGTAAGGCCCTTTGTTTTATTATTTAAAGTAATAAAATTCATCCCGAAGGGATACCACAATTGTCAATTATCAATTGTCAATTGTCAATTCACGAAAGAATCCTATCGCGGCATTACCCCGCCGCCAGCACTGCCGCGCACAGGGCAAGCATCAGGAGCGTTGTTATGTACATCAGTTTGCAGGCCCGGGGAATGTCCTCCGGCTCGATGGGCCGCAGGGCATCTCCAATATATTTTTTCTTATGAAGCACCCCGTGATAACAGGCATCTCCCGCCAGCCGCAGGCCCAGAAGCCCCGCGCAGACGGACTCCGTCTGGGCGGAATTGGGGCTGGCGTGGTTATAACGGTCCCGCTTGAAAATCCTGAGGCCATTTTGGAAGTCCAGCTTCAGCAGACCTCCCGCCAGCAGCATGGCAATGCCGCTGATACGGGCAGGCAGGTAATTGAATACATCGTCCAGCTTTGCCGGAACACAGCCGATGTTCTTATAGGGCATCTCCACATAGCCCAGCATGGAATCCATGGTATTGACTGCCTTGTAGACGAAGGCCAGAGGGCCGCCGCCCAGGGCAAAGAAAAGCATGGGAGCGATGACACCGTCGGAGCAGTTTTCCGCCACGGTTTCCACCGCCGCCCGGGCAACGGCGTCCGCGTCCAGCTGCTGGGTATCCCGGCCCACAATCATGGACACCGCCCGGCGGGCATCCGCAAGGGTTCCGGTTTTCAGGGCGGTATACACCTTCATGCTCTCGGTCTGAAGGCTTCTGGCCGCCAGAATCTGCCAGCAAAAAACGCTTTGAAGCGCCACCCGCAGCCAGGGGCTCACCCGGCCTGCCAGCCGGAGCAGGCCATAGGGCACCAGGAAGCTGACCCCGACCGTCAGAATCCACAGCACCGCGCCCGCTGCCAGCTCTCCGGCTTTGGTTCCGGGAAACAGCCTGCGCAGCCGTTTTTCCAGCCATGCGATCAGCTTTCCAATGGCGACAATGGGATGGGGAAATCCCTGGGGATCCCCCAGCAGGCAGTCCAGCAGAAAGCCCAGCAGAAGGGCATACAGGATTTCATACTTCATGGGTTTCCCTCCCAGGGAAG
>JAXEMQ010000242.1:0-4478 GCA_034099845.1 Faecousia sp. | reverse complement strand
TGCATTAGTTGATCAGCATCCGGAATGGGAACTGAATCATTACGGTCAGATTCTCGAAGAAAACGGCTTGAGATGGGACAGTAAATCCATGAGCGGTGCAATTGTAGAGGATCTGGATGCAAGATGCATCTGTGCGTTACTGGTAGGTGCAGTTCGGGCAGAGCGATTCTGTGACGGTGCTTTGATGAGCTTTTTCAAAGATGGCAGCATCAAACGGTGGCTCCAGCGCTTAACAGAACTGGATCAATGATGGGAGGAAACGGTATGGACTTTACTGGCAAAAAGGTAGTACATAAAGTGTGGGGCGAAGGTGTTGTAACACTCCATAGTCACCCTTACGTCAAGGTGCAGTTTGCAAATGAGACGAAGATGATTCTATTCCCGGATGCGTTCAAAGAAGCAACCGTTTTCGCAAACAGCGACGATCAGAAGGAACTTCATCAGATGATTGCACAGCATGAATGGGAGAATCTGAAAAAGGCAGCATACTGGACGACCAAAGTGCCGGAAAAGCCTACTGCTACACCCAGAAGAACTACCACAACAGCTTCTAAAATGCCTAAGAAGATTGACCGCCCTAATATTGTTTTTAAATGTAATTTCTGTGACGGCGGCAGTAACAAGTACCACATTGGCTATATGGGTGCGTGCTCGGACAAGCAGATTCGCTACAATATCCAGGTAGCCCATCACAGTTGGTGCAGCGACCCTACTTGCCCTTGCTTCCAGTATCTCAATGGCGAAATTGATAGATATCAGCTTGATGAATTGTGCCGTGACGGGGGCTTCGTTTGTTATGAAAGCCAGATGCTGAAAGAATGGACAGCCTTCGCGGGTTTCGTCCTAAAGGAGGGCCGTAAGGATGAACCCAAGAAAATAAGGAATGTTCAGATTAACAGTCTGGCAGTACTGACGACCCGTAAACCGGATATGCCTGAAGAAGATAGATTTATTTTCGGCGTATTCCTGGTGGATGATGCGGACGAGGGTGACAATCTTAATGAGGGTTTTGTGAAGTCCAATTCTCAGTATCACATTGAACTGACTCCGACAGAGGCAGTACAGCTCAAATTCTGGAACTACCATGCCAATGATAACAGTCCTGAAAAGGCTGCATGGTCCCAGGGCTTGTACCGGTATACAACGGATATAGAAGCAGTACAGATTCTCAAAGATATTGTTGAGGTCAAACGAGTTCCCGCAGAGAAAAAGTTTGCGGAAGAATTCTTAGCGCACTTCTGCAAGATGAAAGGGCTTAATCCCGCAGAGATTCCCGAACCCAATGGTGCTTTGAAGAGATAAACAAGCAGCCGACACCGTTATTGGTGTCGGCTGTGTGCTTTATGGGAACATTATAGGGCAGATGAATATCTTCCAATAGTTTTTGCGCCTGCAGATAGGATTTGATATCGGAGACAGTTTGGTATTTTGTGGTGATTACATTATACCATACATTGGGTCTGTACTGCTTTTTCTATTTCGGATTTTCGACTAAAAAGTTGGAATTTCTAGGGGGGCGAAGTTTGAGTACATAATCTTTTTGATCTTCATGTTGTCTTCCCCAATCGTCTCTTTTCTTTGCTTGTTTCGATCACATGACGGACCGCAATAACAGGGTGATGAAACACCATCCGCGGTCCGGAAAACCGCATGACAGCCCGGATCTGCGAGCGCATCTCCGGCTTGTAACAATGCACCTTACAGTTGGAGCAGAAGGTTTTTGTCTCCATGAAGGGGCACCTGTCGCTGCGCTGCCGGGCGTAGGTGTTCAAAGCGGCGCAGTCGGGACAGAGACCCTTTCCACCGTGTTTTTTCCGGCAATATAGGGCAATCATCTGGGAGACAAGCTGCTTCTCCCGTTCTCGCTTGCTCTGTGCGTTCATCAGCTCATCCTCCCATGATCCACAGAATAAACCTTGTTGGCGATACGCATTGTGGATATTCCGCAACATCGATGGAACGCACATAGGGGCTTTTCTGTGCGGGAATATAGATGGTTTCCAAATACATTTCTCCGGATTCCTGTAATACCATAGTAACACCTCATGCAAGTGTTTTTTCAAGCATACCACAATTACGTCTGAATATCAAGAATCCCCAACAGCAAAGGGTGTATCGATATTTTTTCAAAAGGGGATTGACAGATGTGACCACCCAGGCGCAAATTGTCCGGCAGATGATGGAGCTGCGGGACACCTACGGCACCAGCATCATCGTGGTGCCCCACAATCTGGGCGTGGCGGCCTATATGTCAGACAACATTGTTGTGATGCGCCATGGAAAAATCGAGGATCAGGGCGGCTGGGCGCACATCCTGAGCCACTCCGAAAACGCCTATACCCGAACACTTCTGGACGCGGTGCCGTCCTTGGGAGGGATGCGTTATGTTTGATAAGAATGAGATTGTGCTGGAAGCCTGACACGTTACCCGGCGGTTCCCCACAGCCAGCGGCAAGCCGCTGCTTGCGAACAACGATATCAATTTGAAATTCTTCAAAGGCAAGACCTTGGGTCTGGTTGGAGAATCCGGTTGCGGAAAGTCCACCTTTATGCGCTTTCTGGTGTCGCTGGACAGGCCCAGCCAGGGAGAAATTCTCCATCGTGAGCAGGATATCACCAAACTGAAGGGGGAGGCTCTGCGAAGAAGCCGCCAGAATATCCAGATCATGGCCTTCGCCACAGGCTCCTCTTGGGGTACCTTTGCAATCTGTATGCCTCTGGCCCTGCCGCTTGCCTTTGCCTTTACCGGTAATGAACTGACCATTCTGGTGGTTGCCGTATTCGCAGCCGTTGCCGGGGGCGGTGTATTCGGGGATCACTGCTCTCCTCTGTCCGATACCACCATTCTCTCCTCTACGGGTGCTGCCTGCGACCATCTGGACCATGTCAAGACTCAGCTGCCCTATGCGCTGGTGTGCGGCGCAATCGCGCTGGCAGGATACCTGCTGGTTGGACTTGCGATTTGAGAACGTTTTTCGGTTTCAGCATAATACTTCAATTGGTCAGGCAAACAGGCAGTACCTGCTTGCCTGACCAATTCTTTTCTATGTGGGTTTTCTCCATATCAGGGAGTGATGCGGTTGACTTTCCCAAGCTGGGAAATTATGATATAGAAAAGAGACAAAGAAACGTCAACTGACAGCGAAAAGCCGCAGAGGGGGGGATGTTCCGTGGACAATTTCTGTGATTTGCATACCCATTCCACCTTCTCCGACGGAACGTTTACCCCGTCGCAGATCGTTGCGGAAGCGCTTCGGGCTAATCTGCGCTCGGTTGCCCTGACGGACCATAACACCGTTGCCGGTTTGCCGGAATTTTTGGAGGCGGCCCGGGGGACAGCTCTTGAAGCAATCCCCGGTGTGGAAATATCCACAGGGTATCTTGGGAAGGAAGTTCATATTGTCGGCCTGTTTCTGGAACAGGAAAAGTTTGCCGAACTAACGGACTTTCTTGGCGTCATCAACCGGAGAAAAGAGGAAAGCAACCGCGCACTGGCCGCGGCACTGCGTTCAGCCGGGTACGAAATCAGCTACGGGGAGATTCGGGAGCGGCATCCGGGGAGTGTGAACCGTGCGGTGATAGCCGGGGAGCTTTTGCGAAAGGGCTATATTCGTGAGATAAAGGAAGCCTTTTGCGGGGTTTTGTCCGCGAAAAACGGACTCTATACCCCGCCGGAACGCATTCCGGCATTGGAAGCGGTCCGGTTCCTGCATTCCATAAACGCGGTGCCGGTGCTGGCCCATCCTTTTATCAGCCTGTCAGAGGGAGAACTCCGGGCATTCTTACCGGAAGCGAAAGAGCATGGCCTGGCGGCCATGGAAACCCGGTACGCTACTTACGCTCCGGAAGTATCGGCTGCTGCCCGCGCCGTCGCAGGGGCGTTTCAGCTGTTGGAAAGCGGCGGAAGCGATTTTCATGGCGGGAACAAACCGGATATTCGTCTTGGCAGCGGAACCGGGGATTTGGCGGTTCCCGATGGGTTTGCGCAAAAACTGCGGGCGTGGAAAGAAAACAGGATTTGAAGCAGAAAAAGGAAGGTGAGAAACATGCCCTTTGAGATTGTTCGAAATGACATCACCCAAATGCGGGTGGACGCCATCGTGAACACCGCCAACCCAAAGCCGGTCATCGGCAGCGGCGTGGATGCGGGCATTCATCAGGCAGCGGGACCGGAGCTGCTGGCGGCCCGGGAAAAAATCGGCAGAATCGGCGTGGGGGAAGCCGCCATCACCCCCGGCTTTGGGCTGAACGCGAAGTATGTCATTCATACGGTTGGCCCGGTATGGAGGGGCGGGCTACTGGGAGAAGGGAAACTTCTGCGCAGCTGCTATGAATCCTCCCTTGCGCTGGCTTTGGAAAATGGCTGTGAATCCATCGCGTTTCCCCTGATTTCCACCGGGAATTATGGTTTTCCCAAGGATGAGGCGCTGCGCATTGCGCTGGATGCCATACGAGGCTTTCTGAATGACCATGAGATG
>JAXEMQ010000044.1:0-2927 GCA_034099845.1 Faecousia sp. | reverse complement strand
ACGGCATCGCTTGACTCACTCATGCCCACACCGGCCCGATGCCGGGTGCCCAGATCCGCCGCCAGCCGGTCGGAGGTGGAAAGGGGCAGCACACAGCCCGCGGCGGTGATTTTGCCCTCCCGGATGATCATGGCGCCGTCGTGAAGCGCCGCCTTGGGGAAGAAAATATTGCGGATCAGCTGCTCGGAAACCTGCCCGTCGATGGTCGTGCCGGTTTTCACATAGTCATCCAGTCTGGCTTCTCTGGTAAAAACGATCAGTGCCCCCACCTTTTCCCTGCTCATACACTCGCAGGCGGCAACGGTCTGGGCAATCACATTGTCCATTTCCGCCACGGGACGCATGGGCCCGAAGAGCCCCCGCAGCCGAACGGAACCCAGGTGGTCCAGCATCCGCCGCAGCTCCGGCTGGAAGAGGACGACCAGCGCCAGCAGTCCGATGGACAGGAACTGATTCAGAATAAAGCTCATGGTGTACAGGTTCAGCACATCCGTCAGAGCGGCAATGGCCACAACCACCACCACAGCCTTGGCAACCCGCATGGTGCTGGGGGTACGGATCAGGGGCAGGATCCGGTAAATCAGATATGCCACCAGCACAATGTCCAGATAATCTGACCATTGCATACTGGTTACCTTTTGCAGCACATTCAGCAACGCTTCCATGGTTTACCCCTCTTTTATGTCAACTTTAGAAAATCGCATACACGGCTATGGTATACTTATCTATTATCCCGCCTATTATAACGGATTCACCGTCTCTTGGCAATAGATATTCTGCATAAAATTCTGGGAATTCAAACCGGCGCTTTCGATGGTCTTACCGCCTTTTCAGTACGAAAGAGCCGCTTTTCGCCGGGAAACGGCAGGGTTCGCCCCGGGAAAATTACATATTTTGGCAAAGAAAACCGGTTCTCCCCCGCCCCGCCGGACCGATCAGCTGGGAGGCGGCAGGGTGTTTGTGCCGCGTATCGCTTGCCTCTCCCTGTGGGAGAGGTGCCCGCAGGGCGGAGAGGGCCCTCTCAGTCACCTTCGGTGACAGCTCCCCCAAAGGGGGAGCCAAGAGCGCTCCACGTCACCCCGTCAACTTCCAATTTGCCGCACAAGCTACTGGTCGAGGGCAAAGGATGTGATGGGCGTGCCGGGGGCCATAACGCCCTGAAACCGCAAAAGCATCCCCTCCCGGGTTGGGAGGGGATGTTGGGTTCGGAATTCAGAACTTAGAACAGTTCCTTCTTCTTCATGTAGAAGGCGGTGCCCATGCCCACGGCGGCCAGAGCCATCACGATGGCGGCGGTGCCGATCATGGCGGTATCACCGGTCTTGGGGTTGGAGGTATCGGCGTTGGAGCCGCCGGACACGTTGGTCAGAACCACATAGATGTTCTGGGTGCCCTGACGATCAGCAGCTCTGCCCACATCCACGCTGGACTTTGCCTTGGCGGTGGAGTTCTTGTTGTTCAGGTAGTAGGCCCAACCGGACTCGTCGAACAGGCCGGCCACGGTAGGATTCTTTCTGCCGGTCTGGTACTCGATGGTATTCATCAGGCCGGTCTTGGTGATCAGGCCGTTGTCCTGAACGTTCTCGGTCACGTCCACGTTCTTCATCAGCTGGTTGTCCTTGTTGTAGATGAACAGGTGCACACGGCCGGAGCCCACGCCCTTACCGGGGTAAGCGTAAACGAACTTTTCCTTCCAGTGGTAGACGGTGTCAACGGTCAGCTCTTCCTGGCCCACATACCAGCCGGTGTAGCCATCGGGCAGGGTGGGCAGAACACCCAGTCTGGTGTTTGCCTCATAGTACTTGGTGGCGAACGCATCGGTGGTGGTGGGGTTGGCGGTGGAGGTCTTCATGAAGTAGATGGTAACGGTGCGGTTGATGCCCAGAACCTCTACCTTATAGTCGGTAGCCTTCACGAAAGCGTCGTTGTCCTCGCTGTCCCACTGAACAGTACGGGAACCGTTGGCGTCATAGATCTTCAGCTTTGCCTGAGTGGTGCCCCAGGTGTCGTCCAGACCCAGATTGCTGGTGGAGAAGTACCAGGAGCCAACCTTTCTGGGGATGTAGGTGACGGTGCCGTCGTCGTAAACGACCTGGATCTCGTCCTCGTGGCTCACAGGAGGCTCCTGCTTATCCACGGTGAGGAGGATGGTGCGGGTTTCGTGGTTCACAGAAGCTGCAGCGGTATTCAGGGTGCTGATGGTCAGGTCGTTGTAAACGGAGGGGAAGTTAGCCTCAATGGCCTTCTTCGCGGTGGTCTTCACGGCATCAGCTTCTGCCTCGGTCATGGAAACGGTCTTGCTCTCAGCAAGCTGCAGGCCGCCGGTGGTCTTGATGGCAACGCTGTAGTCGAACTTCTTGGAAGCGTCCTTCGCGCCGCAGATGCAAACACCGGTGGTTTCATCGTAGCTGTGATTTGCAAGCCCTTCGTAAGTGCAGCCACTGATACCGCACTTAACGGTGTGCTTGGTTTTGTCTGCGTTGAGGCCGGTATATACCAGGCTATGTGCATTGCTGGTCAGGGTAACAGTCAGTGTACGGGTGCTGGCATTATAGGCTGTAGTACCTGCCAAGCCTTCCCCATCAAGGGTGTGTCCAGCTTTAATATTCAGGCCTTCGACACCAGCTTCGCTAGCAGCCCGAGCGGCATCAAACGTGCTAACATCATTTCTAGTCTTCTTCGTAATATTCTGGCCCTCGCCGGTGATAACAATGGTATATCTGCTGTCATAGCTGCAGACATCACAGATGGAGTCACCCATACCAGAATGTGCCTGGACATCTGGCTTTCCACAGAGCTGGCACTTCACAGGATGATAATTATCATCGCTCGTGCGAGAATCATCCAATACCCATACAGCGTTTTCGCCGGTATGACCGGCCGTGTCAGTATGGCTCGGAGCATCCGCGAACGCGCCGAAGGGGATT
>JAXEMQ010000028.1:0-9120 GCA_034099845.1 Faecousia sp. | reverse complement strand
TACCTATCAATTGGAAGGGACGAAGGTCTACTTAACCCAGAAGGATGTGCGGGAGGTACAGCTGGCAAAAGCCGCTATCCGGGCGGGCATCGAACTGATGTGTAAACGCATGGTTGTGAAGGCAGAGGATATCCGTCAAGTGCTGCTGGCGGGCGCCTTCGGCAACTATCTGGATCCCAACTCCGCCTGCGCCATCGGCATGATTCCCCCGGTACTCCGGGACCGCATCCTCCCCATCGGAAACGCCGCCGGTGAGGGCGCGAAAATGGCGGTGCTCAACGTGGAGGAATACGAATACAGCAAACGGCTGGCCCAGGGAACAGAGTTCCTGGAGCTGGCCTCCATGCCGGAATTCAATGACTGCTATGTGGACTGCCTGTGCTTTGAGGAGGAATGATCATGGAATACGCGGTAATTGAGAAAATGGCCCAGGAGGCTGGCTTTACCCATGTGGCCCCGCTGGATCCGAAAACCCTGCAATTAAAGCCGGAAGTCCGGCAGATGTGTGAAGTAAATTCCTGCGGCATGTACGGCAAGCGCTGGAGCTGTCCCCCGGGCTGCGGTTCTCTGGAGGAATGCGCCCAGCGGGTCAGCCGCTACAGCCGTGGCATCCTGGTTCAGACGGTGGGGGAGCTGGAGGATGAGCTGGACGGCGAGGGCATGATGGACGCGGAGCACCAGCACAAGGAAAACTTTCTGAAAATGAACAAGCTTCTGCGGCAGGATCACGCCGATGTGCTGGCGCTGGGGGCGGGCTGCTGCACATTGTGCAAGACCTGTACATACCCGGACGCCCCCTGCCGCTTCCCCGACCGGCAGATCTCCTCCATGGAGGCCTACGGACTGGTGGTGCTGGAGGCCTGCAAGGCCAACAATCTGCCCTACTATTACGGAAAATGCACCATTTCCTACACCGGCTGTTTCCTGTATAACGACTGACATGAAAAAAGGCGGACGCTTGGCGCCCGCCTTTTGGTATGCAATTAGAAGTACTTCTTGCTGGCCAGATCGATCTGACGGGTGGTCTCCTCGTAAACGCCGGGGAAGGTGGAAACCGCCAGGCCCTGAGAGGCACCGGGAATGAAGTACAGCTTGCCGCACTCACGGCAGGCACGGTCAACTTCTCTTGCCACATCCTCCACGGTCCAGCCCGGGAAGTCGATGGTAGCGGAGTCAATACCGCCCATAAAGGAGATCTTGCCGCCGTACTGCTTGATGAGCTCGGGGATGTTATTGCAGGTCATAACACCCTGCCAGATGTCGATGCCCATGTCGATCATGTCAGGCACCAGGGTGGCCGCGTAGGAGTCGGAATGGTGAATAATCAGCTCCACGCCATGCTCCTTGTAGTAGCCGTAAACCTTCATGTAGCAGGGCTTGATGAACTCACGGAACATTTCCGGAGACAGGAAGGTGGACTGCTGGCTGCCCCAGTCGTCGTGATGGAACAGGGCGTCGGGTTTGATGTACTTGCAGATTTCCTTGGCCAGCTGCATCTCAAACTCGGTGATCTGCTCCAGAATTTCCTTCATCTCATCGGGATACTCATAGAACGCCATCAGGCAGTTCTGGATCTCCAGCAGGTAGTGGCTCTGCTCGAAGATGCCGGGGAACACGGCGGAGGTGCAGAACTGCTCGTTGCGGTCCACCTTCTCGGCGGCCTCGATGAAGGGCTCCCAAACCTGGGCGTCGTAGACAACCTGAGGAACCTTCAGGTACTTCTGCCACTCTTCAATATCCTTAATGACAATCTTGTCACCGGTATGTACGGGGAATGCGCCGGGGGTGCCTTCGGGCCAGGAACGGGTAACGCCCCAGGCATTGACAACGTTCAGCTGACCGGGCTTGGGAGAGGGATTGTGGATGGAGAAGCCGTTGGGAATCTGCATAGCAAACGCTTCATACTGATTTACAAAACGATCGGGGTTGCCGCCATGGATGGTTTCCAACAGGTTCTGACGTTTGGTCAACATAGTTTATTCCTCCTGAAATATTTGTATATGGGCAATTCGAAAGGGAAGTGCCTTATGTCTCCCATTGTGGGATGGTAAGACCGAATTCGGTTCGGATCAGGGCCCGCTGGGCGGACTCGTCCGTTATTTCCTCCGTGGTATACGCGCCTGCCCGGAAAACCCGGCAGGTCGTGCCCACGAAGCTGATCCAGCCGTCGCTCCTGCAGCGGTACAGGATCCGTTTTGCCCGGAACGGAGATCTGGGATGGACGGAATAATAGCCGTTGAGCATGTCAAAATCCACATCCAGATAGGGCTCGTCCCGGAATTTCAGCATTCTGACCGGCCGATTGTCTCCGTCATAATAGACGATGACATACTGCCCGTCCTCCCGCTGTACCCGGAAGCGCTCGTAGAAAAGGGTCTGCGTCTCCGGATTCCCCAGATTCAGAATGTCCTTGGGGCCGTTGCCTCCAAAGCCAACGTCGCAATACCACTTTTCGCTTCCAAACATGACGATGATTCCCCGGTGGGAAATGGCTACCGGCTCCGGGCGGCCCAGAATGCAGCGCACCCCCACGCAGTAGCAGGTAAAGCCCAGTTCCTTTAAGAGCAGGTAAAACAGCTTGTTCAGCTCGAAGCAGTAGCCGCCCCGGCGCTGTTTGACAATCTTTTCAAAGAGCCCTTCCGCTTCCAGGGAGGGCTGGGTTTTCGCCTCCGTCAGCTCCAAAACCTCAAAGGGCACCGTTTCCAGGTGGGACCTGACCAGCTTGGAAAGAGTGGCGGGCGTCAGCTCTGCGGGCCGTTCTGCCCCGATGCGGGAAAGATAGGCATCCGCGTCGATCAATTGGCCTTTCATTTTTCTCTCCATTAACATCTCCCCAGGCCTTCCGGCCCGGGGAGAATATGATTGGAATTACTTATTGGCGTCGATGGCAGCCTGGCACTCCGCGATCTTCTCGCGGGTCAGCTTATAGCCGAATACCAGCAGGACAGCACCGATGGCGCACAGGGCGGCGGGAACCAGGCCCAGAGCAACGGTCATACCCTGACGGGCAGCGCCCTCAAGAGCAATACCCTTCTGCCAGCCCACAGCGGCCAGGCAGGCGGCGACGATGGTGCCACGCATGAACACGCCAACCTTCAGAGGCAGGTTCTGCAGGCCCATGATCCAGCCGGCGGCGTTCTTGCCGGTCTTGTGGGTGGTGTAAACCACGGTATCGGCGTACAGAGCGGGGCTGATGGAGTAAGCAACACCGTAGAAGAACTGCGCCAGGGTCATCAGAGCGATGACGGCAACGTAGCTGGTGTAAGCGACGTAGATGAGGGCCAGGGAAACAGCCATACCCACGAAGGAGATGATGGCGGTGGTCCGGTTGGACAGGCTCTTGGCCAGGTAACGGGTAGCGAAGGCGCCAACGATGGCAGCCAGGCCGATGGCCAGCAGGTAGGGAGTCATCAGGCCGGGGTTGTGCATGGCGTCACGGAAGTAGTAAATGGCAGCGGCTGCGGTAACGAACTTCACGCACCACTTGGCCAGGTCGGCGATCATCAGGATCATCAGCTGGGGATTGGCGAACAGGGACTTGAACATGTCCGGGATGGAAACCTTGGCGGCGCCGGCCTTGGGGCCGTTGCCGGTCTCGATCTCCTCGTAGCCGTCGGTCATCTTGAAGTGCGCATAGTAGCCCAGAACCATCAGGATGCCCAGGCAGAAGGCGGCAGCAGCGAACTTGTTGGTCTCACCGACGAAGCCGGCCAGCAGGGTAGCCAGAGGCAGGCCCAGGTAGCTGAACAGCAGGGAGCCGATGTTGTTCCAGGTGCCGCGGGAGGAAGCCAGGGTAGCACGGTCTTCGGGGGTCTTGCCGACAACGGAGACCAGGGTGGCGTTGGCAACGTAGCCGATGTTCCAGACAACGTGAGAGGCGATGGCGGCGGCGATGATGATGACCGCGGACAGCATCTCATTGGAGCTTACACGGATGAACTGGAACGCGTACAGGAAGGGAACGATCCAGGGCACCAGAATCAGCCAGGAGCGGTAACGGCCCCACTTCTTTGCCTTGGTACCGTTCAGGATGCCGCCGTAAATCCAGGACAGGCAGGCGTCCACGATGGAGAATACGGAGTTGATGAGGCCTGCGATGGCGGGGCTGAAAGCAGCCAGGTCCGTCAGGAAGGTCATGAAGTAGAAGGTTTCGATGTTGGACATCAGGTTAAAGCCTGCGTCGCCGACACCGAAGAAGTACTTCAGGGAATTACTCAGTCCCTTCGGCTTCTCGGTTTGCTGGGTTGTTTCTTTCATTGCGGGATACCTCCAATTTTTCATATTCCTCGCGCTCCGTGCGCGATAAGTACGATTTTACGCCACCACTGTGGCCGGGAACAGCAGCACCGCGATGATGCCGCAGATGAGAATGGACAGAACCATGCGCTCCAGCCAGATGACAACCATTTCACCAAAGCTGACAGGAACATCCGTTGCCATCAGGCAGGGAACAAAGCTTGCCAGGAAGATAATGGACGTAACCGGCAGCACGGCCATCATAAACCGCAGCCGCAGGCTCCAGGTGCCTACGCTGACCAGCAGAGCGGGGACGGTGATTTCCACGAAGGAGATGACCGCGCCGGTAGCGGCGGTGGCCAGCTCCTGACCACGGAAGCCGAAGAGCATAAACAGCGGTCTGAACAGGTAGCCGATCCAATCGATGATGGGAGTGAAGGTATACAGCACCACACCCAAAGCGCCGAAGAACGCGGTGCCGGAGGCCACCGTGCCCATCATCAGGAAGGTATCCTTCATAATGGCGCTGACCCGGACGGTGAGGGGCTGCTGCTGCGCGGCCATATCCAGGCCCTCTTTCAGGGCGGTACGGGCGATGTTGGTGCGCACCACCTGCTCGGGGTTGGGGGTCACACCGGGGAAGAAGTCATCGGCGGTCCGGCTCAGCGGTGGAATCCGCACGCCGATCAGGGTAACCAGCATGGTCACCAGGAAAGCCATCCAGAAGTACAGGTTCCAGTAGTTGGTGCCGCCCCAAAGGGTGGAATTTGTCAGGCCGGAGCTGTTGGCCAGGGCCAGCAGGAAGCCCACAGAGGCGGTGGACATACTGGTGCAGATAACCACGGATTCCCGGCGGGTCATACGGCCGCTCTTATACTGGTCGTTGACGGCGATATGGCCCACGGAGAAGCTGCCCAGGAAAGCGGAGACCATGATGATGGCCGCCCGGCCGGGGAGCTTAAAGACAGGCCGCATAATGGGCCGGACGAAGACACCCACGAAATCCACCAGACCGTAATCCACCAGCAGAGGCAGGAACAGTGCCGCCGCCGGGATGCTGATGCAGATGGTGACCAGAATGCTGTCCATAATAAAGGAGGCAATGCTCTTGCCGCCCAGGGAGGCAACGGGTCCCAGGTACCAGCCCATCCAGGAGGGATTGAAGCCGAAATAGATGTTGAGCACACTGACGGTAAGCAGGCCGAAGCCGATGATCTTAAATACCGCGAAAGCCGCCGCAACCTTGGTGGTCTTCCAGAACCGGTCCGGCCGGAGAAGGAACAGATCGATGATGGAAAACACGCCGAAGCCCCAAACCACAAAGGGCATCGCCTTGAAATTGCCCGTATACAGAGCCGCCTTCAAAAAGTTTGTAAAGTGGGAAACCAGCACGTTGGACTGGGCCGCCACCTTGCCCCACTGCCAGGGGCCAATCACAAACTGGTATTCCGGCAGGCGAAAATTGATGAAGAACGCAAAAACGCCGAACGCGGAGAACAGGACAAAGCGGAGCCAGGTGCGAAGGGAATAGCTTTGGTCGGTTTTCATTCGTCTGTCATTCCTTTCCATGTACGCAGAAATGCGACATATTACGCAATCTTTAGGAACCAGGGTGCGGGGGCTCAGGCAATACATGCGGGAACTTTGTGCAGTTTTGATAAGCTCATCCTATATTATGGTACATGGATTTGTCAAATAGAATCTTTCGTTCTTTAAAAATTCCTTAGTTTATGGGTAACCGGCTATTGCGTTTCCTCATTTTCTAGGATACAATAGGATTACTTTGAGGAAGGAGACCCCCCAACCATGACCAATACCGCCGATAACGGAATGCTGCTGAGTATGCAGATGATTTCCGACGCTCTGGAGGAGCTGCTCTGGCCCCACACGCTGGGCCCGGAGGCAGAGCTCCCCCGCTTCCGCAGCTGCCAGATCTACTGCGGCCAGACTGTGCTGAACCGGGACACCGTATACCTTCTGACGGACGAAGCCCCGGACTTCGACAGGGACCGGGCCGCCTATATCACCGCCTCCGACCTTCCGGGCACCGCCCCTCACATCCGGGGCCTGAAACGAAGCTTTCCCGAGGTTTTGAACCTGGTGGTAGGGCTGTTCCAGAGATACCACGAATTCGAAAACCGGCTCAACGCCATTGTGACCGGGGGCGGCTCCCTGGTGGATCTGTGCCGGGCCGGCTCCGATTTCTTCCAAAACCCCATGTACATCCACGACAACCTGTTTTCCGTCATCGCCCTGTCCAGCCGGGTAGAGGGTATGCTGAAATTTGAATACAACGAGCGGACAGGAAAACTCTATATCCCCCTGTGGCTCATTGACGAATTCAAGTATGACGAAGCCTACCAGCAGACCCTGACCCACCGGAACGCCAGCCTGTGGGACAACGACCAGTACCCCTATACCATGCGCAGTCTTTATGTCAACCTGTACAACGGCGACAACTATTTGGGCCGGATTCTGATCAACGAGCTGGGAACCCCCTTGCAGCCCGGTCAATTTCAGGCCGCGGAGTATCTGGCGAAATACGCGGTCAGGCTCATACTGCGGGATGAGCTTGACGGTGCCGGCCGGGGCTACTGGGGCGTAGAGGATACCTTTATCGAGCTGCTCTGCGGCAATCATGTGGACGAACGGGATCTGGCCACCACCCTGAGTGTTCTGGACTGGTCTCCCCTGGACAAATTTCTGTGCATGAAAATCCGAAATCAGGACAATGCCCTGCCCGTTCGGTCTGACCGGGCCTTTATCAGCTCCCTTTCCCGCAAAATCCGGGGCGGCGTAAACTTCGCCTATCAGGGTCTGCTGTGTGTGGTGCTCAACCAGAACCAGAGCGGTCTTGATGTCAACGCCCTGCGACAGATTCTGGCCCCCCAGGTCCGGGACAGCTGTATGTATGTGGGCATTTCCGGAACGGTGGAAAGCATTCCGGACATCCACACCGGCTTTCAGCAGGCGGATATTGCCCTGCGCTATATCCTCCAGGAAAACAGCAGCCAGTGGATTGTGCCCTTTCAGGAGTGCGCCCTGGCCTATATCCGGGGCTGCGCCACCCGGGAGCTGCCCGTACCCATGCTGGTGGACAGCGCCCTGCTGACCATCCGGGACCATGACCGTCGCTTCGGCACCCAGTACTACGAAACCCTGCGCGCCTACCTCTACCACGAGCGCAACATTCCCCAGACGGCGGCAGCCCTGATCATCCATCGAACCACCCTGACCTATCGGCTGGAAAAGCTCCAGGAGCTGGTGCCTCTGCGGCTGGATGACATCGAGCGTCGGCTGTACCTGCTGCTTTCCTACTACATCCTGGACGGCCAGAGCTCCTGAGGGAACAAACAGAAGCATTCACAGGAAATCAAAAAAGGGGACGGCACAAGCCGTCTCCCTTTTTTGGATATATGGTATCCCTTCAGGATGATTTTCGTAAATTTGGGCAGAAACTCCGGAGGATACACGGAAAACATCCCGTTTCACAATCATATTATATTCATCCCCGTAGGGGATTCCTCAATTGTCAATTGCGGCAGCTTTTCCCCTGTCAAAATGTCACGGTAATCTTCGTTCCCTTTCCCAGAGTGGAAATCAGCTCCAGCCGGGCATCGTGAATCTGGACAATGTGCTTGACAATGGCCAGTCCCAGGCCGGTGCCGCCGGTTTCCCGGGAACGGCTCTTGTCCACCCGGTAGAACCGCTCAAAAACCCGTTCCTGGGCCTCCCGGGGGATGCCGATGCCGTTGTCCTCCACCACAAACGCCGGTCTTCCCGCGTCCTTGACCGTTACCTGGACATAGCCCCCCTCCCGGTTGTAGCGGATGGCATTCTGCACCAGGTTTTCCATCATTTCCTTGATCAGCTCCCGGTCCCCGGTGATCTCCGCCTCCCGGCCAAAGCACTGAAGCCGGATGTGTCTGGCGTCCGCCTGCAGCTGCAAATTGCCGCAGACCTCCCGGGTCAGGGAGAACAGCTCCACCTTCTGGGGCTGGACGGGCATTTCCAGCTCGTCCAGCTCCGAAAGCCGGAGGATGTCGTTGATGAGGCTCAGCAGCCGGGCCGCGTTCTTCCGGATCTCATGGGCAAAGCGCACCGTCTGATCCTCGTCCACCATTTTGTTCTCCACCAGCTCGGCGTAGCCGGAAATGGCCGTCAGGGGGGTTTTCAGCTCGTGGGATACATTGGCGGTAAAATCCTGGCGGCTCTTGGCCGCGGACAGAATCTTTTCATGCTGGGCCCGGATCTCATTGGCAAAGGGCTCCAGCTCCCGGTAGACAGGCCTCCGTCCCGGCTCATCCAGGTGCGCCGCCATATCCTCGATGGGGGCGATGAGCTGGGCCGTCAGCAGGTGGCTCAGAAGCAGGCAGCCCAGAAAAATCACCAGAATGATCCCCAGCAGCACCGGGGCCGCGGCGAGAAACACACTGCCCATGCTTCTTGCTTCTGCCGCCAGCCGGAGCACCGTGCCCCCGGGCAGGCGCTTGGCGTAGTAGAAGGTGTTCATATTCAGGGTGTCGGATTTGCGGACCGTCTCCCCCGTTCCTTCCGAGAGGGCCATCTGGATCTCCGGCCGGTCGGCATGGTTGGGAAGGCCCTGGGGATCCGCCTCGTTGTCATAGAGGACCCTGCCGTCCCCATCGATCCAGGTAACCCGCAGGTCCCCAGCAGGCAGTTTGGGTATGGCCTGGGGATCCTCAAAAACCGCGGAGGCACTGAGCATTTCCGCGGTGACCCGCAGATCCCGGCGGACCTGCTGCTGGAACAGGTTGTAGTACACGGTGGTCACGCCCAGGGTGGTCAGCGCCAGGGCCACCAGCGCCACAAGCCCCAGCCGGATATTGATTTTCTGCTTCATGCCCCGGCCTCCGGGCTGGT
>JAXEMQ010000285.1:0-6647 GCA_034099845.1 Faecousia sp. | reverse complement strand
GCACTTGGCTCCCCCCTTGGGGGAGCTGGCACGGCATCTGCCGTGACTGAGAGGGCCCTCTCCGCCCCCTGCGGGGGCACCTCTCCCATAGGGAGAGGCAAGGCGCACTGCGGCGCAATCCTTAATCAGCTAAAGTCCCCTATCCACAATAACGGCGGCTGCGATTTTCGCAGCCGCCTCTTGTGTTTATTCCTTCGGCATCTCGTAGCCTAGGGCCTGTTCACTGTCCCGGAACCCCGCGGTGGTGGGGTCGTTGACGATTCCCAGAATGGCCAGCAGGCCAAACACCGCGTTCACAAGATCCAGCAGCTTTTCCTGGATCCCCGCCAGCTCCGGCTGCCAGCCCATAAGCGCTCCCAGGGCCTGCACCACCAGCAGCAGGGCGGGAATAGCCGCCAGCCAGAAATTCACGTTTCTGAGCCGTACCTTCCAATTGATCATTTGCTTTTCCCTCCCGTTTCCAAATCCTCCAATCGGTGATGGATGGCCTTGATCTGCTCCTCCACCACCGGCATCCTTTGGGCAAAATTGTTGTGCATTCGCACCTCCCGGGTCAACTCCTCCAAACGGGTATCCGTCACCGCCTGGGCTGTCCGCAGGGCGTTTTCCCGCCGCCGGTCCGACAGGAGATTGCTGAGCATCACCCCGGCCAGGGACAGAAGTCCCGTAATCAGGGATGCCAAAACGCTTCCATCCATTCTATATCCCTCCCTGTTATCCATATACCCGCAGGGGCACCGCCCATTGATCCCCATTGGCGGTGGTCCCAAAGGTCAGTCCCCCTTCCGTCCGGGAAACCGGGCGCTGCACCCCAGCCGCCGCCCGGAGAAGGCAGGTATCTTTTCCCAGCTCCCAGAACCGGGCTTCCTTTCCCGCTTCCACCGCCGCCTCAATCAGCAGAAAATCCCCGGCAATGTTCAGGGTTTGGGCGGGAAAGGCCTCCCCCGGCGCCGGATTTTCCCACAGCAGCCTGGGATGGAAGTAGTGTTCTTCCGCATAGCCCAGGCTGACCGCGTCATCCTGCTCCTGGGGCGGAGCCAGATTTTGCACCCTGTTCCGCTTCATATCCAGGGGCAGATTCAGGCAAACCCCCTGCTCCTTTTCCGCAGGACAGCCGATGCCCAGGGCCCGGCGCCGGGGCAGAAGATCCAGAAAGGGGGCAGGCGCATAGGGAAAGACCCGGACTTCAAAATCGTCCTTTGCCTCCAGGGCCAGTATCCAACTGCCCTCCGGCATGGTCACCAGGGCTTCTTCCTCCACCGAAAATCCCTGGGCCCCGGGAAAACGCTGCCAGTCTTCTTCTCCCTCTTGTTTCACCAGCACCGTAAAGGTCCCCTGATTCTTTCCTCCCAGAGCCGTGACCCTTCCCCGGAAGCGGACGACGGCATTCTCCCCCCGGGAAACGGAGAGAATCTCTCCCTCCGGAGGCGTATAGGGCAGCACCTGCACCCTGGCGGATGCCTCCGCCTGCCGCAGGCGGCCATCCCAGACCCGGGCGGTCAGGGATATTTCCCCGGCCTGGGGCAGATCGAAGGTCAGGGAATTCCCCCACCCGGTAAGGCTGCCGCAGGAAAGCTCCGTCCGCCGGATTTCCGCTCCAAAGCTGCCCTGGGCCTGGGCGGTCAGAGTCAGCCTGGATTTTCCCTGAACAAACCCGCCGTAGGTCTGCCGGAAGCCCGCCGCGTCTGAATAGCGCAGAAGCACCTGCGGGCCGATTTCTCCGGGCAGCCCCAGCAGAATCTGCTCCTGCCGGGAGGCAGCCAGGATGCCCTTGCGGTACTGCTCCAGAATCAGGGTCACCGGGATCCGGTTGTCTCCGGGGTACTCCTGGGCAAGACTCAGAGGCGGGGTCCACACAAATTCCCCCTGTGTATTGTCCTGGGCAATGGTCTCCTGACGGCTGCCGCAGCGGTAGCGCAGAGTAAGGCTTCTGCCCCTTGCGGGGATCGTCAGCGTGACGGGACTGCCCAAGGTATCCCCCCGCACCGTCAGGGGATAGCGCAGCACGGAAAAAATCATGCCGCGCCCCCCTATCTTCCCCGGTGCTTCAGCGGCAGCTCATCGTAGAACTGTCGGTGGGCCTCGTCGAATTCCGCCTGCCACTGCTGGTCCTGAATGAGATCCCGCTGGGCCTGATACTCCTGCTGGCGCAGGCTGTCATACCGGTCCCACAACCGCTGATTCTCCGTTTCCCAGCTGGAAAGACCCTGCTTGTACTGGTTATAGCTGCTGTTTTCCCGCTGACGGAGAATGTCGTACCGGTCCCGGTCCGTCTGCCCCTGCCGGTCATAATCCTGCCGGGCCCTGTCATAGAGCTGGGCAGCCTGGTCGGTCAGGGTATCCATCTGCTTCTGGTAGGCCTGCTGGCCGGCACTCTGGGCGTAGGAGCTGCCGTAGCCGCCGGTCATGGCGGCGGCCTGACCCATGGTATCCATCATCGCCAGGCGGCCGTTTTTCACCGCCCGGTCCTTATACTGCCGGTACAGCGCGTCCCCGTTGAGATCATAGGAGAAGGCCTCCCGGTTCAGGATTTTGTCCATGGCCGCGTCCAGCTGCTGCTGCCATTTGGAGGTATATTCTCCCGGTTTCGCGGCGTCGCTGGCCAGGGCTTCCTGCCTGGCTTTCTCCGCGTCCGTAAGGGTTTTCTTTTCTTTTTCTTCCATCGCTTCTCCTTTCTGTCAGGTTATCTGCCAGTGATCCTCAAATGTCCGGGCAAGGGCCCCTTCCTCCCGGGGGAAGGGCAGAAATCTTACCGTCTGCCCCTCCTGACGGCACAGCCCCGGGCAGGGCTCCAGACACGGCTTCTCCCGGGGAAGATCCTCCGTTTCTGTTCCGTCCTCCAGCCGGGCCAGCCGGTAAAGGGCATCCTGCAAGGTTGCCCGTTTCCGGGAAAGAAACGCCTCCAGCTCCTCGCAGTTTACGTAACTCTGACCAAGCTGCTTTCCCGCAAAGCCCATCATCTGCCGGGCAATCTGGGGGGAATCCAGTATTTTCCGCTGAATCTCCCGGAATGCCTCCTGGGAGCATACCTCCTGGCCCCGGATCCGGGCCTCCTGCTCCGTGGAAAGCAGGTATTGCAGCTGCTCCGCCAGCCGGTACAGGTAGCTGCGGATGGCCCGGAGCTGGGCCTCCGGCGTTCCCTCCGGGATCTCCGGCAGGCGCAGAATTTCCTGTCCGATCATAGGCCATCCCTGCCCTTCTGCAGAATACGGGTCAGAGAAAACAGCTGCATCTGTCCCGTCCCCTTCAGCATCAGCTCCAGGTGGCTGCATTTTCTGGGACGGATGGGCAGCCGGAACCGCTCTCCCCGGCCGGTAACGGCCCCCGCCGATTCCCAGGGCCCCGCCGAATCATAGCGCACCAAAATCTCCGCCCTGGCATAGGGCGCCAGCACCATGTGCAGGGTGATCCCCGTCAGATACCGTTCCGGCTCCCAGCCGTCAATCCGGCCGGTTTTCGCCATCCACTCCACCTTTTCCGGGGATTCCTCCCCCCGCAGGCAGTGAACCCGGCCCTGTCCGTCCAGGGCGTAGAGCTTTCCCCGGCAGCTGACCATCTGCCGGGCCCCCAGGCCGGTTTCCTTGTGCCACAGACCCCGGAAGGTATCGTATACGTAGATGGCATCGGCTCCCTTTTCCTCCATGGACAGGTAATATTTCCCGCCGAAGCCCGCCCCCACCGCGTTTGCAAAGGGGGCCATGCCCAGGGGCTCTCCGATCTCCTGGGGCAGGCTTCCATCGAAGGCGCAGACCCCCATGGGGGACTTGTAGTAGAGCATCTCTCCTACGATGGCCAGACTTCTGCCGCAGCCGGGCTGCACCCCCCGGCAGGGGGTGCACTGAACCCGGAAGTTGGCGGGATAGCTGCCGTAAACCTTATACAGGCAGTCCTCCTTGAAAAACAGGGGCGTTCCCAGATGGGTGACGGCCCCGGTAAAGGGACCGGGGGTGCCCACACTGACGCTGAAGCTGTCCGTGGACAGGCCCAAAAAGCTCTCCCAGTTCCGGAAATCTCCCAGCCGGGAGGCATAGAGCTCATTGACAGTCTCCCCCTGGGCGTTCTTTCCCGCCCGGCAGCCCCACAGCCGGTTGCCGCACTCTGTCACCCAGTCCATTTCCGGCACTCTGCGGGCAATGGTCAGGGTCTGGGGAAGGCTTTCCGTATCCCCCAGAATCCCGGTGATCACCAGCCGGTCCTCCTCCCTGGCCCAGACCGTATTGGCCCCGTCCAGCGCCCCGGCTCCGGAGAGCCACACGGAATCATAGGCCCGGAAATCCCGGCCAATGCCCTGGGCTTCCAGCCGGACATAGGCCGTCTCCTCGGTGACCCACATGGCGCTCTCCCCGCTCCACTGCTTCAGCACCGGCGGGGTTTCCGAGGTATCCAGCCAAAAGCACTTGTTTTCCGGCTCCTCCGGCGAATCCTCCTGAACATAGTCTGGCAGCCGGTCCCCGCCTTCCAGGGTGCAGGGGGTTACGGTGATCCTGCCCGCCGGGGTAAAGGAGGCCTCCATGCCGCCCATATCCTCCGGGTCCGTCAGACTGGCATACTTTTTGTCCGGAAATACCAGCACATAGGCGCCCATGGCGCAGAGGGTCTTTTCCCCCTCCGTCAGGCCCAGCTCCACCCGCCGGTCCGGCAGCACCAGGGCGCTGCCCTCCACCCGGATCAGTCCGTCACCGGAATACAGGGCGCCGGTCTTTCCGGGAAACCGGTCAAAGGTTCTTCCCGGACGGGTGGAGAGCACCGGATACTGATCGGCGCACAGATTCTCCATATCCGCGAACCGGCCCTGGCGGATGGAGGCGTTCCGGTCCAACCCGCCGAACCGGTTGGTCTGCTGCCGGTATCGGGCGGGCACATTCAGATAAGGCTGCATGGCAACCCTCCTTTCACAGATAACGGATGCTCTTGGCAGGCTGGGGAATGGTCCGGCAGCACCAGGCGAAGAAATCCCGCCACAGAGCATTGAACCGGGCCATGGCATTGTTGTAGAGCAGATATTCCTGATCCGCGTAGTACATGGAGCCCTCCAGCCACAGAAAATACAGGCCCGTAAAGGACTGGGGCAGAAGGAGCTTTTTGTTGGGCCAGTCCTCGCTTTCCAGCCCGGGATAGGTTCCCAGCACCGCGTGGAAGGCCTCCAGTGCGCCCCAGACCATGCCCTCCACCTCGCTGAGCCACCGGAGCTTTTCCTCCCGGCTGTAGAGATTGGGTCTGCGCCGGTCCGTCAGCTCCAGCGCCTCCCGGACCGTCATCGGGCTGCCTCCCCGCTGAGCGCCTCCAGGGGCCGGGCCGCCTGGGCCTCAAACTCCATGGCCATGGCCAGGCACTTTTCCTTCCGCGCCAGCACATTGGCCACCGCCTGGGGCACCTTTACCTGTTCCCCTCGCTTAATGAGCCAGTTGTGGCCGTTGATGCCCACAAATACATCCTCCCGCTCCTCCCGGGTCAGAGGCAGCCGGATGGTCACTGTTTTTTCAGATTCCATTATGTTCTCCTTTCCCTTGTTCCCACCGCCCGGAGGGGCGGTGGGAATGCATTAATTCGCCTCTGCCGTGGGGGAGAAGGCGGAGCAGCACTCCACCCGCACCATGTAGGGCTCCATCAGGATCTCCGCGGTCTGCAGGGCCTTCCAGCCCACGGTGCTGCGCTGATCCAGAGGATCGGCGGTACCGGCGGAGCCCAGCTGCTTGACGATGGTCTGCAAACCACCGCCGGTGACCTCGGTAACGCCGTAGGCCCCCTCCGCGATGAACAGGCAGCCAAACACCGCCAGACCATCGGGGCAGTCATCCTCAGCGCCCTTGTACACCGCCGCCTCGGAGGTCTCCACGAAACGGACACCGGCAATGCGGCCGATTTCCCCCTCGTACATCTCCTCGGGCTTGCAGTACTTGTGCATATCCTCCCAGCGGGGATCGGACATGATGTCGTAGGCCACATAGGGGTGCAGGATGCACACATAGTCGCCGGCAATTTTGGGGGCGTTGGCCGCCTTCAGCATGGCCGCCACCTTCTTCACCACATCCACCGTAAGGGTGCAGGTCTTGTCCAGGTTCTTCCGGTCGGCAACGGCGGTGGTTGTGCCGTCGGCGCCCACCTTGGGGCAGTAGAACACATTGGTGCCGGACTGCAGCACATTGCGGGTGATGGTATCCAGCGTCATGCCCGCCTGACGGCCCACGGCCTTGGTGGCCTCCAGCACATTGTTGTCAATGGCGGTCAGATCCAGCACATCGGACAGACACACGAAGTCGCCGTACTGGTTCACCTCTGCCTCGATGGCCGTGGCGCTGAGCTTCCGGCCCTCGGGGGTAACGCCTTCCGTCAGGGGCTTCAGGGCCTTGGGCAGGCTGGCGTAGCGCCGGAACTGGATGCGCTTGCCGCCGTTCTTGGGAATGGGCCGCTTCTGGCCGAACTGGCCGTGAATCAGGTTGGGGCTGGCTTCCTCGATGAGGGCCCGGTCATAAAAGGTCTTGTTTTCCACGGACAGGGTGCTGTCGGTGGTCACATTCACATTGGGATTGTCCGCAAACAGCTGAAGATTCGTAATTTCCATTTTTTCTCCTTCCATTCTCCTTTGGGGATCAGCCGAAGCTGATTTTCTCTCCCCGTTCTACCCGCCGGCACAGGTCGGCGATTTC
>JAXEMQ010000273.1:0-2854 GCA_034099845.1 Faecousia sp. | reverse complement strand
TGTTGCCGCACTCCTTGATTTCACTGATCAGGCTCTTCATCCGGCTTTCGAACTGGCCCCGGAACTGGGTTCCGGCCACCAACGCAGTCAGGTCCAGCAGGAACACCTCTTTGTTCCGCAGCTTATAGGGCACCTCCCCGGCGGCAATCCGCTGGGCCAGGCCCTCGGCAATGGCGGTTTTGCCCACGCCGGGCTCACCCACCAGGCAGGGGTTGTTCTTCTGGCGGCGGTTCAGGATCTGGATCACCCGCTCGGTTTCCACATCCCGGCCGATGACCTTGTCCAGTGTCCCCGCCCGGGCCCGGGAGGTCAGATCCATGCAGTAGTTATCCAGGAACTTGTGCTTGCTCTTTTTGGGCTTTTTGGTTTCCTTTTCCTGCTCCTTCTTCTCCTCGCCGGTCTGTCTGGGCGGGCCGCCGAACAGCTGATTCATCAGGGGGAAGGTGGCGGTCCGGCTGTCCATATCATCCTCGTCGCCTTCGGAATCGTCCCGCTGACCGAACATGGAGCTCATTTCGTCCGAGATCATGTCCAGATCCTCGTTGCTCAGGCCCATCTGCTTCACCGCCTGGTCGATCTGGGGAATGCCCAGACTCCGGGCGCATTTCAGGCAGTAGCCTTCATTCAGGGTCACGCCGTTTTCGATCTTGCTGATGAAGATCACGGCCACATTTTTCTTGCATTTGGTACACATTTTGGGCTGCATCGCCAATCACTCCTTACAAAAGCGGCTCTGTCCGCCGCCTCCGGTTCCCATGGGCAGGGGAATCCAGCTTGATTATCAGGAAGTATATCACAGTTTCCCCGAAAAAGGAAAAACAAATTATTAAGAATACCGCCCACTGCGTCTGCAATGGGCGGTTGAAGGATTCATACTGATTCTCTTTTGAAAGTGGGCAATCGCTAGCAAGAGGCCACTTTCATTAGAGAATCATAATGAGACGGGAATCTGTGATTTTTCTTCCCAAAAATCACAGATTCGGCAACGCGATCAAGCGATGCCGTTTCAATGGAAAGTCTTCTTTCAATTGAAACATAGTATCAGATTTTCTCAGCCACGAAATCGTCTACCAGAGCCAGAGCGTTGTCCACCTTGATGGGATCCTTGCCGCCGCCCATGGCGCTGTCGGGCTTGCCGCCGCCGGAGCCGCCGCAGGCGCTGCACACCAGCTTCACCAGCTCGCCTGCCTTGATGCCCCTTTGAACCGCTTCCTTGCCGCAGACAGCCAGGAAGGTGGGTTTCTCCCCGTTGATGGAGGCCAGCACGGCAACCACCCGGGGATCCTTGTCCCGGAGCATATCGCCCATCTGACGCAGCTTATTCGCATCGGCCTTGGGCACCACCGCGGTCATGACTCTCAGGCCGCCCACCTCATGGGCGCCGAACAGGTAGCGGTCCACCTCACCGGCGGATTCCTTGGCCCGGTACTGCTCAATGGCCCGGCGGAGCTCCCGGATTTCATCCATGTGGGCCTGAACCTTGCTCAGCAGCTCCAGGGGCTTGACCTTCAGCTTGCCGGCGGTTTCACTCAGCATGGCCCGGTTGGCCTCCAGCTTTGCAAGGCAGGCCTTGCCGGTGTAGGCCTCAATCCGGCGGACACCGGAGGCAACGCTGCCCTCGCTCTCAATCTCAAAGGGGCCGACCTTGGCGGTATTGTCCAGATGGGTGCCGCCGCAGAACTCCACGGAGTAGCCACCCATGTTGACAACCCGGACCACATCGCCGTACTTCTCACTGAACAGGGCCGTTGCGCCCAGCTTTTTGGCTTCCTCAATGGGCATCTCCCGGGTGACAATGGGGTAGCCCTCCAGAATGGCGTTCTGCACAATGGAATTGACCTTTGCCAGCTCCTCGGGGGTTACGGCGGAGTAGTGGGTAAAGTCAAAACGCAGATAGTCCGGCTCCACCAGAGAGCCTGCCTGGTGCACATGATCACCCAGTACGCTCACCAGAGCCTTCTGCAGCAGGTGGGTGGCGGAGTGGGCACGCATCACGGCCTTCCGGCGGTCCACATCGATGGAGGCGCAGACCAGGTCATCCACATGGATGGCCCCCCGGTTCAGCTTGCCGTAGTGCAGGTACTTGCCGCCCTTGTCCTTCTGGACGTTGGTCACTTCAAAGCGGCTTTCGCCCAGCAGAATCACGCCGTGGTCCGCCACCTGGCCGCCCATTTCTGCATAGAAGGGGGTCTTGTCCAGCACCAGGATGCCGCTTTCGCCGCCGGAGATGGCGCCGGAGACCTCCTCGCCCACGCAGATGGCCAGAACCTTTGCCTCGCAATTGATGCAGTCATAGCCAACGAACTGGGTGGGGGTGTTGTCCAGGCCCAGATCGATGCCGGCCCAGGCCAGATCGCCCAGGGCCTTCCGGGCCTCACGGGCCCGGACCTTCTGCTCCTGCATCAGCTTCCGGAAGCCCTCCTGATCCAGGGTCATATCCTCGTCGGCCACCATTTCCAGCGTCAGGTCGATGGGGAAGCCGTAGGTATCGTAGAGCTTAAAGGCATCGGCGCCGGAGAACTCGGTTTCGCCCTTGGCCTTGTGCTCGGCAAGCATATCAGCAAAAATCTTCATGCCGCCGTCAATGGTGCGGGCGAAGTTTTCCTCCTCCACCTTCACCACCTTGGTGATGTAGGCGGCCCGCTCCCGCAGATAGGTGTAGTGGTTCTCGTTCTCGTGGACCACAGTCTCCACCACCTGATAGAGGAAGGGATTGTTCACACCCAGGAGCTTGCCGTGGCGGGCAGCCCGGCGCAGCAGTCTTCTGAGCACATAGCCACGGCCCTCGTTGCTGGGCAGCACACCGTCGGCAATCATAAAGGTGGAGGCCCGGATGTGGTCGGTGATGACCCGC